>JACUTP010000225.1 GCA_014859785.1 Candidatus Methanoperedentaceae archaeon
TCTAACATTAGCATGTGGGTGGAAGCAACAAATCCGCTCATTTAAAAATAAGGGGTTAAAAATATGCCAAAAGCAATAGTTATATATCTCAGTACTTCAGGCAACACAAAAGCGATGGCAGAAGCAATCGTGGAAGGTTTAGAATCAAGAAATGTTGACGCTAAAGCCGTGAATTTCCACGAAACAAGCATAGAGGACATAAAAGCTGCGGATGCCATTGCCATAGGCTCTTCGACTTTCTATTATAAGATGCTGCTTCCCATGGAAAAATTTATTGAGAGCCTTGAAAAAGCAACCGTAGCAGACAAAGTAGGGGCTGCTTTCGGTTCTTACGGATGGAGCGGTGAGGCACCTGTAATGATTGCAGAAAAAATGCGTGAGCTTGGTATGGATGTAATAGATCCGGTATTACGTATTCAATACCAGCCTGTTGAAAAGGATCTTGAAGAATGTAAAATGCTTGGGAAAGATATCGCTAAAAAATTGAAAAAGAAGTTTGCCAGAGAGGAAGGGGCTGCAAAGCCTGGAGAAGCTATTGCGCCCGAAGAGGTCAAAATGGGTGAGGGAGGTCACTGAGAAAGAAATCGGGTGACCTGCTAATTTCTCGCCAAATCCAAACAACTAAGTATTTTTCAGACAACATATACCGAATGCTCACTACCAAAATATCGGGTCTTGAACTCAAAAACCCGCTCATGCTCGCAGCAGGCATCATGGGCACAACAGGCGGCTCGCTCAAAAGGATGGCACGGTGCGGTGCTGGTGCTGTCATCACAAAATCCATCGGTATCGAGCCGAAACCAGGTCATCCAAACCCGACCATGGTAAAACTCAGATGCGGGTACCTGAACGCAATGGGTCTTCCCAACCCCTCGTATAAGCTGTTCCAGCCCGAAATTGATGAGGCAAAACACGCAGGCGTTCCTGTGATTGCAAGCATATTCGGTGTTGACGCATCCGAATTCTCAGTGATTGCGGGAGCAATTAATGCTGATGCTTTTGAGTTAAATGTCAGCTGCCCGCATGCAGAAGGCTACGGCGCTGAAATCGGGACGGACCCTGCGCTTGTTGAGGGGATTACAAAAGCCGTAAAAAACGCCACGGATGCTCCTGTCTGGGTGAAACTCACGCCAAATGTAGCGGATATAACGGAAACCGGGCTTGCTGCGCAAAAAGGCGGTGCGGATGCGGTTGTTGCGATAAATACGTTGCGCGGCATGGCAATTGACATCGAAAGCGGACATCCAATCCTGGGCAACAGGTTCGGCGGTTTGTCAGGTCATGGCATAAAACCCGTTGCAGTAAAATGCGTGCATGACCTCTATTCTGCACTGGATATTCCTGTAATCGGCTGCGGCGGAATATCAGGCTGGGAAGACGTGGTTGAGTTTATAATGGCAGGCGCGCGGGCGGTGCAAATCGGCTCTGCCGTTGGAGATAATATTAATATTTTCAGTGATATTTCATCATGTCTTGAAGCGTTCCTTTCCCTGAAATTATGGACACTGGATGACATCTACGGGATGGTGCATGAAATATGAGGCCGGTTGATGCTGTAATCACTAAGTTCGTGGACGAGACGCCTTCCACCAGGACAATTTTTTTCGACACCTTCTTTGAGCAGGTGCCGGGGCAGTTCGTAATGGTCTGGGTTCGCGGCGTGGATGAAATTCCAATGGCTCTGTCATACGAAAACGCCATCACAGTCCATAAGGCAGGCGAGGCAACATCGGCTCTTTTCGAACTGGATGAATGTGATTCCATTGGCATACGCGGTCCGTTCGGTAACGGCTTTGGAATCAGCGGGAAAAACATCCTGCTCATTTCAGGAGGGGTCGGTGCAGCGCCCCTGGCACCACTTGCTGAGAGGGCGGCATCATCCGGTATCAGTGTAACCACAATGCTCGGCGCAATCAAAAAGGATGAACTTCTGTTTGGGAAACGGTTTGAAACAGCAGGCAAGGTGCTGATAGCAACAGATGACGGCTCGGAAGGCAGGAAGGGATATGTTACCGATTTGCTCGATGATAATGATGTAGATGCTGACAGGTTCGACAGTATTTACTGCTGTGGTCCTGAGCCCATGATGAAAAAAGTGCTTGACAGCAGTATCATCCCGGAAAAGGTGCAGTTCAGCCTTCACAGGTATTTCAAATGCGGGATAGGTGTTTGCGGCGCATGCTGTATTGACGGTTTGCGCGTTTGCAAAGACGGTCCCGTGTTCAGGGGCGATGTTTTAAAGGATACAGAGTTCGGGAAGTTCAAGAGGGACGGGTGCGGGTGCAAGGTAAAAGTGTAATGAACAGGTTAAATCACTCCTCTGTTACAGGAAGCACGATATGGAAGGTACTGCCCTTTTTACCATCACTTTCTGCCCAGA
>JACUTP010000033.1 GCA_014859785.1 Candidatus Methanoperedentaceae archaeon
ACCTTGTGGAAAACCTGAGGACATGGAAAGAGCTCGATAAAATCGAGACGAGTATTTGTTTAGCTGACTCATTTTAACCCTCCTTTTTTTCCATTTTTCCCTCCAAAAAGTATTTCGACCGAAAGGTTAATATATATAAATATGTATTAAGATGATTAATGCGAAGAATCGAAATAGAAAAAGGAAAACTTGTCCTGACAGAAGGGGTAATTGGTTTCTTCCAAAAATCAGTTACTAAATTTGGAACTGGTGCAAAGATAGACTGCCCCAAAGAATACCTCAATAAGACTGTTTATGTTGTGGTGTGTGAAGATTGACTCCAGACGATTATTTTAAAAAACTTGAAGAGACAATACTTCGAAACCAAGAGCTTGAGAAAGAGATCAAAGAGTTAAAACAGCAGAAGGAACTGTTAGAAAAAGAGAACGAAGACCTGAAAAAGAGGATTGCTAATGGTACTGGCTGCTGTACTTGTATGGAAAAAGATATGAAAAAATTATTGGCTTTTGTTTTTGAGCTAGTGTCAAGTCAACTCTCAAGGGTCGGATAGAGTCGAGATAATTTTATCCTGGCATCTTCTGTAGTGAATTGCCAATTAACTTTCGCATTCTTGTTGTTTCTATTTTTCTCCCATGCCAGTACCTCCTTTTTAACAAACTCAATATTGTCCATTCTTCGATCTAAACACTGCCCGGTAAGCACATTTAACTCAATTTCTGCCATATTTAACCCATGCTTCGGAGTATATACAAGCCCCCTGCAAGTGATATCTTTTAGGGCAGCACGTTCTTCTTTGGAAAGTGTTACAATATATTTCTTCATAATCCATCCTCTCAGATATATTATGGAATATAATATATAGACAACGACCTTATATTATTGACTCGGCACTACCAGCTATTTGTGAAGAAGGTTAAATATGACATATCAAATTTCATCCCAAAACGTCAAAACTGTATGGATTACTTACTAAAGTGGTATAGCCCGGCAAGGATTCGAACCTTGGTCGCAGGATCCAGAGTCCCGCATGATTGACCACTACACTACCGGGCTGCAATCCGATGCCTCAATAACATGCTTTTAACGTATTAATTTATCGGAAATCCCGGTATTTCCCCTGTATTTTCTTTACTTCATCAAGGCGTTCCCTGACAGCGGAATCCGGCACAGGATTTTCATCCGGTGTAATATCTTTTCCAGTAAAAGCTTCAAGTATCGAGGTAACGGATTCTGCAAGCATACCAGGGTCGTAACCGCCTTCAAGCAAGGCAGCCGTTTTTCCGCCGCATGTCTTATCGGCTATGGATGTGACTATTGAAGCAAGCGCCCCAAAACCAGCTGGTGTCATCCTCATGCGCGCAAGCCCGTCGTTTGCACACCCGTCCTGCCCTGCTGAGATTAAAATCAGGTCAGGTAGAAACTCAAGAGCGGCAGGGACAAGAATTTCCCTAAAAGCTGCAATGAATCCTGCATCACCTGTTCCTGCCGGCAGGGGCACATTGATATTATACCCCTCACCCTCCTCTTTCCCGACCTCGTCCAGCCACCCGGTTCCCGGAAAATGGGGGTATTCGTGCGTTGAAAAATAAAGCACCGAGGGGTCGTCATAGAAAGCACTCTGTGTCCCGTTGCCGTGATGAACATCCCAGTCAACTATCAATACCCGGTTTCTCCCTTCTTTTTGCGCATGGTGTGCCGCTATTGCAATGTTATTGAATATGCAGAATCCCATACCCCTGTCAGGCATTGCGTGGTGTCCGGGTGGGCGAACGAGGGCAAATGACGCCTCAAGGTCACCCATAACGGCATCCACTGCCGCGATTGCACCACCTGCTGCAAGAAGCGCAACATCAAACGAATAACGGCACAACCGGGTATCAGGGTCAAGCGGACGCTCCTGTTCTGAATACTGTTTTACCTTTTCTATATACTCAACCGTGTGGACGTACCTGAGTTCACTGATAGATGCTGCTTTTGGCTCGATGCAGGTTAACCTCTCAAGCATCCCTGATTCACCGAGCCTGGAAAGGATGGAGAGCAGGCGCTCTTTCCTTTCAGGATGCGCGCCTGTTTCGTGTTTCAGGTAATCCGGATGATAGATTATCCCGCACTGTTTCGTGTTACCCGGCAAATCCGTGAAAAATAAAAATTACTTATGCAAGCCGTTTTCCTGCATCCGGACCATAGGTCGCATTGTAAATTTCTTTCACGTTAAAGACAAGGGCTGCTTTTCCGGGAAGTTTTTTTGCATCTGCCATTCCAGTGGCAATATCAAACCTTGCGCCGCTTGTTTCGATCTCGATTGTACCTTTTAACTGGTAGGATTTCTTTGCTTCACTGTCATAGGCTACTATTGCCATCTGGGGGTTTGCTTCCAGGTTTTTTCTTGTCTTGTTGAAGAAGTTGTCCACAAAGAGTATGGTCTCGTCATCAAGTATTTTCCACATTGTCACAAAGACGACATTGGGTTTCCCACTCTTGTCTGCTGTTGCTATCGGTAGTGGTACCTGTTTTGCCACAATTTCTTTTATGTCTGAAGGCATCTTAACCATAATTTATCACCCTTTATCGTTAAGATTGCCTTATTGATATAAGTTTTGATTATAAAAAATGTTCAACAACTTGAGAAGTCTTGATTATTTAAATTCTAATAGCATACACTTTTCCATAAAAAGTGGTTACATATGCCATATCATTCAAAATTATTGCGTTATTTATAATCGGTTCACCTAAATCAGAGAAGGCTATGGTTTCACCCGTTACAATATCTATTTTGTAAAATATTCCATCCCATGTGCCAACAAATAGCTCATCATTAGATATAACAGGCTCTGCAAATATCGGTGCAAATTGATCTGATTTCCATACCAGTTCTCCATTTTGTGAATCCAGCGCATATATTTTCCCATCATATGAGGCAACATAAACGACCCCATCTGAAAACACAGGCGTTGAATCCACGAAGTATCCTGTTCTGTGTTTCCATATAACTTCACCTGACCCGGCATCAAGACCTTTAATGAAATTATCACGAGTTCCTGCAACGAGCACTTTATCGGCATAAACGAGCGGTGTCCACGATTTATTTTCCAGGGCTGATGTCCATTTAACCGACCCTGATGATGCGTCCAGTGCATACGCGGTCCCATTGTAAGATGTTATGTATATGGTGCCGGCGACTGAAGTCGGTTTTGCAATAAAGTAATCCCTTCCTTCAAATTCCCATTCAACGCGACCACTGGAGATGTCAATTGCGTATAATACATTGTTAGCCCCGATATACAACTTATCATCAACCAGCACTGGACTGACTGTTTTTATCTTATTCGTCAAGGGGAATGTGAATTTTACCCCTGTTCCGGAATCATCAATAACATATATTTTTACCACATTATAATTATCCATGCTGGCAAAATAGAAGCCTGTTTCTTTTCCGGAAAAGGGTGTTAGTATCTTACCACCCATATCCTGTTTAAAAGAAAGAGTCGCCTCATTTATGTTGATGCCAAATATATTATTATCAGACACTACGTATAATAAATCTCCAATAATATCAGGAGCATATTTGATATTACCATTCGTATCATAAGACCATGCGACATCCATGACAGCCGGGTTGGTTTTTCGTTCATTTATATTATTCACTGGAATATTTGTTCCGACCGCATCTATATAAATCATCTCATGATTCATGATCTGTTCCTCATTTACAGGAAGTGAACCAACAAATACCCCATTGACAGTAATGCTATACCATGCTTCCTGTGATTTTGTATTACCTGGAACACCGGGTGTCGAATAAGGGACAATAAATTCAAATGAACCATCTGTATCTGATATGCCGCGGTTTATATACCAAAATGTCCTGTTCTGGTTTGTGACTATCGGAATCGAAATTTCAACTTCCGAACCGGGAAGTGTTGTGCCTCGTATTACAGCACCCGGAACATATTCGAATATTTTTATTGAAGGGATGCTAATATCATTATTGGTGATACCCGCCCCACCAGACTCATACAATAAACGGTAATGGGTAAGTGCATCTGCCATGTTGTTATTAGGATTAACAATAGATGAGCCATCAAGCAATAGTAAACGTGCAAATAGCGTGTCATAGTACGCATCATTTAGCAGCAATTGTTTAATCGTTTGAAATGGTGTTGGATATTCAAAAGAGTACATGTAGTCTGGAGTATTTTTCCCGGCAATATTCAATACAGAACTATATTTACCATAAACCGCATCTTTGTAACCGTATCCCGTATCCGTGTTGACTATTACATATTTTGTGCCATGTTTATCCAGGATTGTGTTTGCAGCCGATTCATTTGCAGATGTGAAGTATTTAGCTGCAATATCAATCCCTGTCTGGAAATTATTAGCCACGACCGGTCTATTTCCAACATATAGTATCCAGTTACCATAATCCCACCAGCTCATCACACCATATTCAGGAACTTTTACCGGATCATTGTAGTAACTTGTTTCCGGTGTGTTTGTTCTAAGCCATTCAGCCGCATCGTACCAATCATTAGAAATTGCGGGCGGAGTGCTTATAAACACATAGCTGTAATATGCCGATGGCGCAATAAGCAGGAAAAATATGAAAATAACAGGTATAATCTCGCTGCGAGCCAGCCGTTTTAGTTCCTGGTTATTGGATTCTCTTCTTTTTTTTGTGGGATTCTTAAGGGATTTAAATTCCCTGGATTTAGTTATATATGTTTCAAGTGCTAAATCAGATAATTTATAAAAAAAATACGATGCATAAATTGCAGCAAATATTGAAAAAAGATATGCAAACCGCTGCTGGTAGATGGTTAGTATGAATGTGGATATTGTAACTATTAAAAGTAATAAATAACTGTGCTTGATTTCTTTTCTGGTTGATAAGTTCGTTACACCATTGACCAGGTATATAACAATGCCACATGTTGCGAATAGAAGATTTAAACCGAATTTATCCGAAAAAAACATTTCTAACATAAATTTACCCGCTGAATCAAAAAGGGGCAGGGCTTCGGAAATTGTACTCAAAACACCTTCACCAGCCAGATAGCTGAATCCATCCAGTATTGTATTGTAGTACTGAGGCAGGAATTGTCTTGCACTGATGAAAACGATTGCTGCTGTAGTAATAATAAAAAGCGGGTAAGCATACCAATTCAGCCTTTTTTGTATGGTGGCGTTTGCAATAATTCCAGATATAACGGAGATGGAAAGGAATATCACAATAGTAAGAACCTGGTATATGGGCATCCAATCCGTAGATAAATAAAATGGCATTAATATGAGAACAGACGTTAAAAAAGCAGTGCCGCTTATAAACATCATGTCTGAAGAAAAACGCATATAGTAGACATTAAAACAGTACTGGATAGAGATGTATGATATAAAAATCGCAAGGTATATTGGAGCACCTACCCATGTCAGGACAAGGGTTGCGATAATTATACCAAGTGTAATACTCCCAATTATTGTCTTTTTGTTTACATAATTAACAGGATGTAATGATGTAATATCGGGATTAATCACATTTTTTAACATGACGTATTCAGGATTTTTTTTGTTTTTTCCTCGCAGGTTACTGGTATGTTCAGCAGAATCATCATTCTTAGTTGTTTTTTTAGAAATAGTAATTTTATCAATAATAATTATAAAAATTAACATTAATGCTACAAAAATAAAGACTTCTGCGACATGATGGTCGGGAAAACCCAGAATGGAAACACGCATCTGTTCCGGTGATATTGCTAATAAAAGGGCACTTAACAAACCCACTCTTGTATTAAAAATCTTTATAGCAAGAAGGTATACCAGACTTACTGTCAAAGCACCCAATACGGCAGGGAAGATTGCACCAACCATCTCGATGGTATAAATACCAGGGGAGCCAAAACCTACAAGAATTGCGATAATAGCAATTGTAATATCGAATAATGGAGCCCATGTTATTTCAAACCCGTATGGATATGCAAGATAGGAATCATACCACAGGGTAGTGGGGAAATACAATACGGTGTATACTATACGCCTCATATGATAGTATGAATCGTAACCGTAATAAATGACGTTACCATCAACAAATACTTCTTTAATTGATAACATCCGGATTGCCAGTGTGATGAAAAATATAAGTGTAATCGCAATGACGTGATTTTTGTTTTTTGCTATGTACGCCTTAATAAGTTCCTGGAATGTTGAATTATTGGGTATTTCTCCGGTTTCGTTTGTTTTCAAAGTAATCGTATCACCCGTGAATTGAATTGCTGCAATTTTATACACTCTAACTTTAATAACTTTTCTAAACTATATAACATACCAAAAAACTACCGAAAAGTTTTTTTGGAATATGGGGTATCTAACATTTCATGAGTACCCCTTCTGTCTCAGTGATTATTCCCTGCATGAATGAGGAAAAAACAATTGGGAATTGCATCCGGAAAGCCATGTCAGTATTTGAGCATGAGGGGCTGGAAGGAGAAATAATAGTATCAGATAGTTCCACCGATGGTTCCAGGCATATCGCTGAAAGTATGGGGGCGAAAGTAGTCATTCCTGAGAGTAAAGGGTATGGCAATGCGTATATTGAGGGAATTAAACATGCCCGTGGAAAATATATTGTCCTGTCTGATGCGGATGATACTTATGATTTAAGTGAGATGCCAAAATTCCTGACACCTTTGTTGGCAGGAGAAGCTGATTTTGTGATAGGAAGCAGAATAAAGGGGGTTATAAAGGATAACTCTATGCCATGGCTTCACAGATATGTGGGCAACCCTGTATTGACATGGATGCTTAACCGGTTTTTCAATATGAATATAAGCGATGCCCATTGCGGTATGAGGGTAATTACGAAAAATGCGTATGAAAGGCTTGAAGTGAGGAGTGCGGGGATGGAGTTCGCAAGCGAGATGCTAATTGAAGCTGGAAGAAAAAAACTTCGGGTAATGGAGATTCCCATAACATATTACCCGAGGCAAACACCATCCAAACTCCATACATGGGGGGATGGATGGCGTCATCTCAGGTTCATGATGCTTTATAATCCCAGGCCTTTTTTTTCTATTCCCGGGTTATTGTTAGCATCTCTTGGCATATTTATGATTTTTATATTATCGATGCAGAACAATGTTGAAAACATTAGAATCCATTCATTTATCCTGGGCAGCATGCTGGTAATTATTGGCTTTCAGATGATAGCTACTGGCATTTACATGAAAGTTTACGGAATAATACGTAATAAAATTGATAAAACAGGAATTACTTCAAAAATACTGGACTACCATTCTTTAGAACATGGACTCGTAATCGGGAGTTTATTGTTTATGGGGGGTATGATACTGGGTTCAAATGTTCTCTATAAATGGATGTCATCAGGATTCGGCTCTCTTTCCGAAGTCGGGAATGCAGTAGTGTCTATGGTACTTGCTGCTATGGGTATCCAGGTCATTTTTTCGACTCTCATAATCAGCATATTTATGCTTGAACAAAAGGAAAACCAATGAAAATAGCTTTTGTGTATGATGCGGTTTATCCGTGGGTAAAAGGCGGGGCAGAGAAGCGGATATATGAACTGGGCAGGAGGCTGGTGGTTGAGGGGAATGAAGTGCATATTTTCGGGGTCAAATGGTGGGAAGGTGCTTGTATAATAAAAATCGAGGGTATGATACTGCACGGTGTATGCGCGCCGATGGAGCTATATGCTAACGGGAGGAGGTCTGTATCTGAAGCAATAATATACTCAATAAAACTATTTCCTCACTTGATTAGAGGTAGGTTTGATGTTATTGATGTTAGCTCTTTTCCTTATTTTTCCTGTTTTACCGTGAAAACCGTATCAGTACTCAGGAAAACACCGATGATAATCACATGGCATGAGGTATGGAGGGACTACTGGTATGAATATATGGGATTTATCGGGTTTTTCGGGAAGCTCGTGGAGCATCTTGTCCCGAAATTAACACATACACCAATTGCGGTTTCAGCAGTTACTGAGAATAATCTCAGGTTGCTGGGAGTGAATGGCAAAAATGTGCGCATGGTACCTAACGGGATGGATTTAAAAAGGATTGCAGAAATAACACCGTCTGAAGTTGAGTGTGATATAATATTTGCCGGGCGATTGACAAGGGAAAAGAATGTGGATGTGTTGATTGAATCGATTGGTTATTTGAGGGAAAAACTACCGGATGTGAGCTGCCACATTATAGGTGACGGGCCTGAAGCAGGAAGACTTATGAAGTTATCGAATGATAGCGATTTAGTGAGTAATATCAGGTTCCCAGGATTCGTGGAGTATGAAGCTGTAATTTCAAGGATAAAATCTTCGAAAGTACTGGTGCTTCCCTCAACACGCGAGGGTTTCGGGATGGTTGTCATTGAAGCATTTGCATGCGGCGTACCTGTGATTACGGTTAATGATACGCGAAATGCTGCGTCTTCACTGGTTAACGAAGATACGGGTTTTGTTGTAAATCTTGATTCAAAAGAAATCGGTGATACTGCGTACACGTTGATAAGGGACCATGAGCTGCGTGATAGGATGGGAGCATCTGCCAGGAAATTGGCAGGTGATTATGACTGGGACGGAATCGTCAAGCAGTTGATGGGTGTTTATGAGGAAAGCACTGAAAAAAGCAAGGATGATTGCAGCAAATAATATTGATAGAATAAAAAGAGGTGAGGTTATATAAAAAAATTAAATTCTTCTTTGATATGGATGAGGTGTATTGCAATCTTCCATGGCAGGCAAATTTATAAGTGCCGCTTACGGCGGAGTTCATCATGAGAATCCTGCATATAACTAAGAAATATCCTGGCTTAATAGGAGGAGACGCGTGTGTTGTCTACAATCTCAAGAGACAGCAGGTAAAGTTAGGGTATGAGGTTCATGTTGTAACTTCAAAATGTGAAGAAATTAAGGATAGAGAAGTCTTAAAATTTGGGCTAAGAGAGCATTCATTCAATCTGGATAGAATAACTCCAAGAAGGGTAGTTTCCCTGGTTCTGTTATCCCTGTGGGGATTTAAGAATCTCAAGAAGTTCAAACCGGATATAATTCATTCTCACTCTGCTGATATTGGATTTTTTATTTCAATCGTTGCAAGACTTTATGGAATCCCTGTGATCAATACCTGCCACGGAATTAGTTTTAACGATGGGCATTATATGCCTCTTAAAAGATTTGCAGAGAGGGGTTTTTTAAATTACTCCGGTTTTAAGAAAGTAGTGGCAGTAGATACAAAAGGAATGAATGACCTGTATGCTGCAGGAATAAGAAATGCTGTTTATGTGCCAAACGGCATTGATATCCATAGATTCAAGAATCGTAAAAAAAGAGAAAATTCCAAAACAAAGTTTTTATTCGTGGGAAGGCTTGAAAAGCAAAAAGGTGTGATATATTTAATAAAGGCAGCAGAGGTATTAAAAGACAGAAATGACTTCGAGATCATAATTGTGGGAGAAGGATCAGAATCTGATTCTCTTATTAGAACTGTTCAGGAGTTAGACCTTAGAGGAATTATTAAATTTAAAGGCAAAGTCGATGAACAGATATTGAATGAATATTACATGGGATGTGATGCCTTTATCCTGCCCTCATTATGGGAAGGAATGCCATTAACTCTGCTTGAGGCTGCAGCAGCAGGAATGCCCATAATAGCCAGCGATGTTGGCGGTATTTCTTCACTTTTCACTAATGGAGAAAATGCGTTAATTATCGAGCAGAAAAATGCTGAAGCTTTAGCCAGTGCTATGCTGAAGTTAATGAGGGATAATAAACTCAGGGAAAAGCTCGGCAGCAATGCCAGAGGGCTTGCGGAGAGATTCTCATGGGAGAGTACAGCCAGAGACCTGAATCATATCTATAGAGAGGTAATTAAAATTAAAATCTAATACCTGCCGTACATGGTGAAATTTCTTTTTATTTTAACAGGCAAAAATCTTGAATGCAATCCCAGCCAGAAACCCGTTGCTTCTGTAAGGTGCCTTATGATACTATCAGGAATCCACTTCAGTATCGAGAGCAGAGTGCAGTTCCTTTTAACCATAAAATTTATATCAAGCAGCATTACTGCTATTGCAAAGAGAGGGATCAGGGGAAAGTAAACATTGTTATTATCTTTAAATATTTGCTTGTGGGCAGTGCCTGCATCAAAATACTTACTGAACAGCTTTTTTACTGGATAGGTATGTGAGTGGTATACTATCGAAGCAGGCTCATAGACAATCTTGTATCCAGCCTCTAATACCTTTTTTGACCAATCCTGGTCCTCGGTCTGGACTAATTCCTCGTTAAATGGAAATTTCTCCCAGACATCTTTCCTGATGCATGAGCTTGTGTTAGAAAAGAAAACCAGTTTCTTGAAATTTTTATAATTTTTTATACTTTTAACCTCCCTCTTTTCCCCCCATGCCTTCGCAACATACCGCGCTTCGAAAGGGTCGCATCCTTCCTTTGGTATATTCCTGCTGTATGCGCCTGCAATTTCCATATTTCCATCCACGCTGTTAATTAATAGCTCAAGCCAGTTCTCATCGAACGGGATTGCATCCTGGGTAATATAGACAAGATACCTTCCATTTGCCAGACGTGCCCCATGATTTCTTGTTGTACCATGACCAAACTCTGCAGGCATGATATGTACGACCTTTAGCGGAAATTTACTTAAGATATCAGGAGTAGAATCGGTTGAGCCTGAATCTATTGCAATGACCTCAAAGACATGGGATGTTTTTTGAGAGAATATGGCAGATAAACAGTTATTAATATCCTTTTCACCATTCCTGGTAAGCAGAATAATGGAAGCAGAGATCATCATTACCCGGATTTAACAGTAAGCTTTTTATTCATTTTAAGCATATAAAAACTGAAACATATTTAAAAGTTGCTGAGGAGCTAAGGGAAAAATCTTATAACCGAATGTTTTTAATAAAAGGACAATTATTAACAAAGGGGCTATTTATGAAAGCATTAATATTAAGCGGTGGTAAAGGAACAAGACTGAGACCTTTGACCTTCACCACGGCAAAACAGCTTATTCCGGTGGCTAACAAACCTATTCTTGGTTATGTTATAGACCAGATATCCCATGCTGGAATAAAAGACACGGGAATAATAATTGCGCATGAGACCGGGGAACATGTTAAGGACTATGTAAAAGATGGCTCAGCATGGGGGGTAAATATTACATATATGCCACAGGAACCCCTTGGTCTGGCACATGCCGTAAAGACTGCAATAAATTTCTTAGGAAATGAATCCTTTGTAATGTGCCTTGGAGATAACCTGCTTGGAGAGGGGATAAATAAACTTGTGGATAAATTCAACAGGGAAAAACTGGATGCGCTGATATTACTTAAGGAAGTTGAAAATCCAGGCAGCTTTGGGGTAGCGGTATTAGATGAGAAGGGGAATGTGGTAAAACTTATAGAAAAACCAAAAGAACCGCCCAGCAATTTAGCCCTGGTTGGAGTGTACATATTCTCTTCAAGAGTCCATGAGGCTATAGAGAGAATTAAACCTTCCTGGCGCAATGAGCTTGAGATCACGGATGCCATACAGGAATTAATCAATATGGGCTGCAATGTCAAGAGCGAGATTCTCAATTCATGGTGGCTGGATACAGGTAAAAAGGATGATATCCTGACAGCAAATAGCATTGTTCTGGATGAATATATTAAAAATGAAATCTATGGAACTATAGATAATAGAAGTAAAGTTACAGGCAGGGTGAGAATCGACCGGGATGCTGTTATTGTTAACAGCATTATCCGCGGTCCTGTGGCGATAGGTAAGAGCGCTCATATTGAGAATTCTTTTATAGGGCCTTATACCAGTATCGGCGATAATACCAGGATTGTTGATTCGTCGGTTGAACACTGTGTTATCCTCAATAATGCCCGGGTTATGGGAATTGAGAGGCTGGAAGATAGTTTGATCGGAAAAGATGTAAGGGTTTCAAAAAACCATAATAATCATAAAGCACTAAGGCTGATGATAGGGGATTATTCGGAGATAGAAGTATGAGTAATTTTAAACCTGGCGAAATTAATGGCATTGTTATAAAAGACCTGGTGAGAAATGAAGATGATAGAGGCTGGCTTATAGAGCTTTTCAGGAAAGATATGATAGAAGATGGGATTTTCCCACAGATGTCTTATATATCGCTTACAAATCCGGGAATTGCCAGAGGACCTCATGAGCATCTGGACCAAACAGATTATTTTTGTTTCACAGGCTCCTCTACTTTTAAGCTGGTGTTCTGGGATAATAGAAAAGACTCTGCAACATATAAGAATAAAATGGTTTTAAATACAGGTGAAAATAGTCCCATGATGGTAATAGTGCCTCCGGGAATAGTACATGCTTATAAAAATACCGGTGATAAACCTGGTCTTGTAATAAACCTTCCAAACAGACTTTACGCGGGCCGGGGGAAGAAGGAGAAAGTGGATGAGATACGGTATGAGGATGATCAAAACAGTCCTTTTAAGGTGGATTAATTATGAGAATCCTGGTAACAGGCGGATGCGGTTTTATAGGTTCGAACTTCATCCACCATATACTAAAAAATACGGATTATGAAATAATAAACCTGGATGCATTAACTTATTCAGGAAATCCTGATAACCTTAAAGATATTGAAGGGAACGAAAGATACAGTTTTGTCCACGGAAGGATAGAGGATAGAGGGCTGGTACCGGAGCTGGTCAAGGATGCTGATTATTTAGTTAATTTCGCTGCCGAGAGCCATGTAGACAGGTCAATACTTGATTCACGACCTTTTATAGTTACAAATATCGAAGGAACCCATGTCCTTCTTGAAGCGTGCAGGCACAGCGATATTAAGAAATTTGTGCATATTTCTACTGATGAGGTATATGGTGAACTCGGGGAAACCGGCAGGTTCGTTGAAGACCTACCCCTGCTTCCTAATTCCCCGTATTCGGCTTCCAAGGCTTCAGCCGACCTGATAATAAGGGCGTATAATGAGACGTATGGTTTACCAGCCGCTACAGCAAGACCTTCCAATAACTATGGGTGCTACCAGTATCCTGAGAAATTCATTCCTCTTATAATCACAAACCTGCTGGAAGATAAGCATGTGCCTGTATACGGCGAAGGAAAAAATATCAGGGACTGGATATTCGTTGAGGACTGCTGCGCAGGCATAGCAGCAATTCTTGATCGTGGAAAGACTGGCGAAGTTTACAATGTAGGCGGAGAGAGCGAAAAAAGTAATATCGATATAGTCAGGATGCTCCTTGGGTTATTAGGGAAGGATGAGAGCTACATAGAATTCGTTAAAGACAGACCAGGACATGATTACAGATATGCTCTTGATAATACTAAGATTGGAAAAGAGCCTGGCTGGTCGCCAAAAATAGATCTGGAGACCGGACTTGCGAAAACTGTGGAGTGGTATAAGAACAATCCCTCCTGGTGGAAGCCGCTGAAGGAGAGGCTTGCAAGAGAGAGCAGGGGGTTCTGGTCATAAAGATCGCCATAATAGGAGCCAATGGACAACTGGGTTTTGATCTTGTAAGAGCATTTAAAGATACTGAGCATGAGATAATCCCTCTTACCCATGCCGATATCGATGTCACTGATCTGAGATCATCCGGGGAGATCTTGAGAAACATACAGCCTGAAGCTGTGCTCAACTGTGCTGCCTATGTCAGGGTGGATGATGCAGAAGAGTTTGCTGATAAAGCTTTTGCAGTAAATGCGCTGGGTGCAAGGAACACAGCATTAATATGCAAGGGTTTGGATGCGATTTTGGTGTATATAAGTACAGATTACGTATTTGACGGCAGAAAAAACCAGCCTTATACAGAGGAGGATATTCCCAATCCGCTGGGTGTATATGGAAATAGCAAGCTTGCAGGCGAGTATTTTGTAAGGAACATTGTTGGAAAGCACTATATAATTCGATCCTCAAGCCTCTTCGGTATCGCGGGCGCAAGCGGCAAGGGCGGGAATTTTGTTGAGACCATGATAAAGAAAGCCCACAACGGAGAGGAGATTAAGGTTGTGGATGATATGGTTATGTCGCCTACATATACAAGAGATGCCGCAGATATGATCAAGAGAATATTGATAAAAGAGCTGCCTTCTGGCATATATCACGCAGCTAACACAGGACAGTGCTCATGGTATGAGTTTGCAAGGGCAATCTTTGATATACCAGGCATAGAGGCAGATTTATACCCGACAAAAACAGATATCCTGAAATCAAAAGCAAAAAGACCCATGTATTCCCCGCTTGTGAGTATGAAGCTAAAGAAATACGGGCTTGAGATGGAAAACTGGGAAGGAGCTTTGAGGAATTATTTGATTGAGAAGGAATACCTGAATG
>JACUTP010000034.1 GCA_014859785.1 Candidatus Methanoperedentaceae archaeon
CATGACTATTTCTATCAGCCCCCGACGAATCTCCCGCTGGTTTTTCATTTCTGGCAATAAAGTGATCGGTATTTCGGGAAGTTTTCTCAAATCTAAGCCCGTTTCTTTCGCTTTTATCAATTCAGTCTTTAGATGTTGATTTTCAATTTGTTCTTCATTTTTCAAGTTAAAGAAATCCTTTACGAAAATCTGACAAAAGGAACCATCATCCACAAAATCAAATCTGCTACTCATCATATCGGGTGGATTTTCATGAGGAAAAAGTCCATAATTACCAAGATAGCGTGGGTCAATAGCTCTGTATTTTTCAAGCTGTGCTTCTTTCGATTTTTCATCCGCAGATAATTCCAGCACCAACCAGCCAGTTTCTCCACTTGCTATTATATCAGGTTGACGTGATTCACCCAGTTTTGTCATAAATGGTCTATCTACCACATAATTGAATCCTGCTGCTTTGAAAGGACCTATAAAATTTGGCTTTTTGAGTTCATGGAACAATTGGATAGTATTGCGCCACAGAGCAATTCGATAATCAGGTTCAGGCAAAAACTTCCACTCCATCATGATAAATAGAGGTTTTTCCTGCATTGTCTTCGCCCTGAAGTGTTGCTATTCTGGGCGCAGCATTGATACATCCGTTCCCTGGAACTGTAAGATATGCAAAATCATGCCCAACATCCATTAAAATTCTATCCCAAGTATGTAAATCTACACCCCTAAATCTCTTGAAATCTTCCTCAGATTCGGTTTCAACAAGCCACAGTTTCATTTCCCCCGTTCCAGTTGCGACCTTATTTGAAAAAGCATCGAGGTCAATCTCCTGACTGAAATCCAGTTCGAAAGCACCCATGGTTGTATCTCTAAGCTTAGTTGCTTCTTTTAATGAGTCCGCATAGCGATTTGCCATTTCAGCTACAGACATAAGTGCTTCATCAACATCGGATGCTTTGTTTATTGTGGCTTTACCATTGCTGTACCATTCTGTAGATATTGTTACTGAACCCTCTTTTCTTTTCTGCCATCGTGCACTATGTATGGCAAATTCTTCTTTTGCTTCATTAAGAATCCTATCCAGACCTCTTATACGTCGCGTTGCGCCGTAGTATGCTTTTAGACTGAAATTTGATGCATTTTCTTCATCTATAGAAAGACCATCCTGGAATTTCAAACCCAATCCCCTCTGATTCCACCCCATTTTTCCCCAGTGCATGAGATGATTTCTTGAAAGCCAGCATCTATCTAAATCTTTTCTATTAAGCCACTTGTCAACTACAACGTCTGATTCTGTTGCATCCATCAAGCTGTAAAGTATCCAGACACGGTCTCTTGTAGAATCTAAAAACAAAGTATTTGATAGGTCTCCATCTTTGTTTCCATACCAGCCTACTGAATTATCCAGCTTTCGCCATTCACCTTCGGGGCAGCCAGCGTCTCGTAAGGCAAGATTGCTCTCTATTAAATATGCTTTAAGATGAGGTGAGTATGTCTTTCCAAATAGTTCTAAGGATTCTTCGTTGTTTTCAAATCCTGCCTGCAATCTTTCTTTTAGGTCGCCAAGAGTTTTGATTTCACGCATGATGTTTTCCCTTCATTATATATCAGTTTTCAATAATAAAAGTCGTATTTCTATGTCTTTGTATATGCTTCATTTTATTATATACTCTACCCATTAGGAGATTATGGTTACTTGGAATTATAACTACTTACCAAGAGCAATGTGAAAGTATGTTTAGTAGCTAACTCTTTATCATAGTTTTTACGATTAGATTTTTGATTCTTTCTTCAACACTTAATTTAGTAAATAATCTTTTACTATATTTCCAATCTCTTTTTGATCCAATATGCACCTTGCCTGTTTTTTGTTCAAATTCATTTGTATCGATCTTGACAGATACTTTATTGCCATCTATTAATTCGCTTTTTGGAATTGAACCCCTTTCTTGTAATTTGTCTTTCCTAATATCATCTAAAATCCAATACAACCTTTTATTAGTGAAAACCAGCCATGTATTTTGTTCAAGGGTCTGGAAAATTTTAAGAACTTCAGCTTGGTTCAGATTCTCCATTCTACTATCATAAAATTCACAAGTGCTCACAAAGTCTATAATTTCCCGTGGCGAGTGTAAATCTCGTGATTCATCTACTTTCCTCACCATCCCCACACCCATCTCAAGAGCCTCGTCAATCTTGCCTGCATCAGTGCCGCCACCCTGCGCTATTGAAGGCTTGCCGCCTCCTCCACCGCCAACAAGTTTTGACATCTCACGCACAATGGCTCCCGAATTCACGCCAGCCTTCACGGCATTCGCACCTGCTGCCACAACTATCCTGACTCCGCCCTTATCACTTGCAAGCACTGCCACAACATCATTATTCTTACTGAACTCAGTGGCTGCTTTTATAAGCTCCTCAACATCAGCATTCGCAATCTTACGCGCAATAACCTTCAAACCGTTAATATCTTCAGCCTCACCCAGCAATGCCTTAACCCTGACCTCTGCCAGCTCCTCCTTCAGGCGCTCGTTCTCTTTCTTGTATTCCTTCCACTCCTCAAAGAACCGGTTAACAGTATCAGGTAAATGCTCAGGCGAAACCCGAAGCGCATATGCCGAACTGTTAAGAAGCCCGTCCCGCTCCTGCCAGCGCTTTACCGCAGCCTCGCCAGCCGCAAACTCGATACGCTCAACACCATCCTGGATTCTCTCGGTCTTAATAAGCTTGATTGGTCCGATAAGCCCGGTATTCGATACATGCGTGCCGCCGCAGGCTTCCACGTCCTTGCCGACCCTTAAAATACGGATTTCCCTGCCCGGGGGAACACCACCCTGGTACAGCACGAAACCGTACTTCTTCTCAGCGGTCACCCTGTCCATCCAGTCAATGTGTACAGGAATGTTCGCCATAACAGATTTATTAGCCCGCATCTCAATCTCGCGGAACTCGTCATCAGTGATACGCTTGAAGTGTGTCAGGTCAAGGCGCGCCCTGTCAGTAAACTTCGCCGCACCTGTCTGCCAGATATGGTCACCGAGAACCAATTTTGCAGCCTCGTTTACTATATGCGTGGCAGTGTGGTGGATGGTATGTGCAATTCTCCTATCCATGTCAACCTTCCCGGTCACCCTGTCCCCTTTCTTGAACCCGTAATCAGAGTCGGTTTCATGGACTATGACACCGTTTATAATCTGGACATCACCCACATTCACAACATAATCGTTCACGGATAATGTGCCGTGGTCGGCAGGCTGACCCCCGCCTTCAGGATAGAATAATGTCCGGTCAAGTATAATCTTATTTTCAATAACCTCTATAACTTCAGCCTCGAATTCCAGGCTTTCAGGCTGGTCATAATACAGCCGTTTCGTTGGCGGGAGGTCAAGAGATGTTTCATCAACATCCTCCTTTTCTGCTCTGTTATGTTTCTGCGCCACAAGTGAATAGAATGTGTCAGGCAGTTCTGATTCCACCCCGACTTCCTTAGCCACATCACGCGTAATCTCAGGCGGGATGCCGTGGGTGTCATACATCTGGATTAGCTCATCCAGCGGCATCTTCTCGTTCTTTTCCTTAAAATGCAGGGCAGTTTTCCTGACAAGCCTTGAGCCGCGCTCTATGGTATCAGCGTATTTTTCCTCCTCAAGGTCAATGATTTCCCTGATAGTATCAAGCCGCTCCCTGAATTCGGGATACTCAGGAAGGTTCTTTATCTGCATCTCCACAATATCAGACAGCGGCACCTTAATACCAAGGTCTTTCATCATCCTGAGTGTCCGCCTGAGGACAAGGCGGGCAAGGTATCCTGCTTTTACGTTGGACGGGATGATGCCGTCCCCGAACATGAATGCAAGGCAGCGTGTATGGTCTGTAATGGTATAAACAGTCTCCACCGGCTCCATAATGCCCTGGAGTTTCTCGACAGTTATGCCAATGCTCTCTGCGACCTTTTTCCTCAAATGGAGAAGGTTCGCCTGCCCGCTGATATCCATGATTCCTGCAAGCCTTGCGTTCTGTGAGAAAATACCGGCATATTCGGGGTTACCTATCGAATGCTCGATTCCTGCAAGGTCTGTGAGCTCTTTAACAATATTCGGGAACACAGCATCATATATGGTTGGTGAACCCTTTGACGCCCAGACAAACCTCTCAAGTCCGTAACCGGTATCCACGATGTAACTGTCCATCTTATCGTAACGTTCGCCTTTAATTTCGATGGAGCCGTTTCTGGTTTGCTTCAAATCCATGAAAACAAGCGTTGCGAGTTCAAGCCCACCCACAAGCACTTCAACACACGGTCCCGCATTGCCTCCACCAGACCAGGGCTCTTCCTTATACGTTACACCATTCACGTCAAGACCAAGCTCAAGCAGCAATTTATCACAGTATTCAACAGTCTCATTTTTCCAGTAAATCTCATTACCACGTGAATTAAAGGCATGATGCGCCATCATCTCAAAAGTCGTGAGATGCCTGCCGCTTCGTCCAACAGCATCAAGGTCATCAAGACGGATGCAGGGCTGGGATATTGTAAGGGGATTTGCAGGCGGTGGAACAAGACCGGATGTCACAAACGGCTGGAAATCAGCAATTGAAGCAATCGTCAGGTAAATATCATCCCGCCATCTTGCGATAACAGGATAACGTTCCACCCTTGTATGACCGTGTTTTTCAAAAAATGAAAGGTACTTCTCACGCATTGAGGACAGGTCATATTCCTTACTGAAAACAGGAGCGTCTATAAAAGAATAGGATACACAGGGCGCATCCCCGCAAACATCACTGTCAGGGTTTCGTGTCCAGTAATTCGTCCCGCATTTTGTGCACTGTTTACGCGTAAACCCGTTCTCTTTGAAATAATCAAGCTGGTACTCGTCCTCTAACATAATATCCTGGATACTAAATTGTAATGGTTGTACATAATTATTCTGGAACAAACCGTTTTTTATTAAAATAACTGTCTTATCCTGATTCCTGCTGGATTCCCACCACAGAAAGCAAACGCTTTACAACAGCTTCTTCTGCAAGTTTCAGGAGTGTCTGCTTATCCTTTGTTCCGCTGAACAAACCAAGCGGAATCTGCGCCCCGGCAAGTTTTGCATGCCCGCCAGCCTTATCCTCGCCAAAAGCATCCTGCATTACCTTCCCTATATTTATCCTGTCATCCCTGCTCCGCCCGGAAATATAAATATAATCCTCACTCAGCCCGAATATTACAGTCGTTGTAATCCCTTCAAGGTTCAAGAGGTAATCTGCTGCCTGTGCAAGTGCATCACGATTACGGATAGTCCCTACATTCGAGATAAGGTAACTGCCTTTTATCTCCCTGTTCTTTATGGCGTCCCCCAGTATATCGATTTCCTCGGTTGATCTTGAAGGGTTTTCAATCCTGTTTAATATGTCATGGTTCGCAAGCGGATACAGGTATTCCGTAGCATTCAGGTCAGCAGGATCGGTATTTCTCCTGTAATCATCCGTGTCTGTCTTGATACCATACAGGAGTGCCGTGGCAAGTTCAGTCTTTATAGGTATTTCAAGGTCCTGCAGGTACTTTGTCATAATAGTGGCAGTCGCGCCAATATTCGACCTTATGTCCACAAATTCAGCATAAATGTCCTTAACATCTGCCTGGTGATGATCAATAACTATATCGATTTTCGTATCAGGTGGAAGAAGATTGTTCACCCCAGGTACGGAACATTCAATTAACGCAATTTTCTTATAATCCGCCGGGTTAAATTCCTCTGACTGGTCTAATTCAATATCAAGCAAGTTGACAAATGCCTTGTTTTCATGGTGACCGATTTTTCCCCGGTACAGTATTCTTGACCTGACCCCTACACTGTTTGCTATTTCCTTAAGTGCCATGCCGCTTGAGATCGCATCAGGGTCAGGGCTGTTATGCAAAATAATCGCAAGTTTCCCATCCTCCACGCTGCTTATAATCTTCTTTAAGCTATGAGCAAGTTTTACAGATTTTATCCTTTCAATATACTGTATAATGGCAGATGCAACGGATTTATGCGGCAGGTTCGATGGAAGTACAACAAGGTCTGCACCGGCTGCTTCCATTTCTTCCTTCTGTTTATAATCTTTCACCCTGACTACGACATGCACATTCGGCGCATTCTTGCTTATATAGTCAAGTGCCTTTTTATTTCCATTGAAATCAGAACTTACTATAAATACGGATTCGAGGTTTTTCCCGACAATCTGGTTCAGTAAATTTTCGTCCCCGATGTTGCCCAGCATGGCGTTCAGGTTCTGCTCTTTCAATGTTTCGACTTTTGCAGGGTCGTTATCAACGAGAATTATTCCCGCATTCCTTACTTTAAGGTCGTTTGCAAGTGCAAGTCCTATACCGCCGCTTCCTAAAATGGCGTAAACATAATCAACCGGCTTTCCACCTGATTCTTCCTCTATAACAAAGCCTCCTATTATCCTATATTAGGTATTATGTATTAAAATGCATTGGAAAAACAGCCTGTTTTCCTGTCATTTCATCCATTTCTTATTCGGCGTCACATCAATAGATAACTTTTTATCTTAGATCTGCCCTTCTATGATTGGTGGCTATGAAACCTTTTCAACTGCTGGTAACCATACTGGCATCCATGTTAATTATTTCATTCATTTTAATAATTTTAAATGACGATGTGATTACAAAGGAATTCGTATATGAACCGGATTCTTACATGTCGATACGTGATGTTGATGTAGAGCCGGTCGAAGTAACAAGCGCGAAAATCAGGTTGAATGTTACGGCTTATATTAACCACGGCAGCGGGCAAACAAGAAATGCATCAATGCTTATACGGGCTATTAGCAGTGATACAGGTCTTCTGGAAACCCTGGTATCTGCACAGATACCTGATGCACCGGCGCCTGAAAAAATAAAGACAATCCCGGTTTCGCAGGAGCTTACAGTGGACAGGAACGGGGGATATGAACTGAAACTCCTGGTTTTCAATAACGGGAGCATAAAGGACAGCGGTTCGGTTAATATCCGGGGACTTGGTGCCATGACGCCAGGTTCAAAGCACAGCGGGATAACTCTTACAGGTATTGATTTTACTGTCAGCGGAACAAGCGCAGGCAATGTTGATGTGGTGTCTGATATATACCTTGAAAATAGAGGTCCTGAACCTTCTGAAAACCTTGAAATGGTAATCAAGGCGAGAGAGGGTACCTCAAATCTCCTTGCAGATAAAACAACATCAAAGACAGGTATTATTGCATCCGAAACAACGGTGGTAAAAGCAGTGAAGCTTACTGTCCCTGATAATTATAATTACCTTGTGGTAGTGGAATTATGGAAGGGGAATGTCCTTGTCAATGAATGGGAGAAACCTGTGCTTCTTGCACCCACAAAAACCATCCCTAAAGAAAGTGTTGAGGAAGCGGTGAATATTGACGTTTCAAAGTTTGTGAGGGAGGGTACCATGTACCCACCAGTGAGACCGGAAGAAATACCGTATTATGGGGAGCCACAAGCACCGGGATTCGGGATATTGACCGGAATTATAGCAATTGCGTCTGTGTTGTTGTTCTTCAGGAGGAGGCTGTAAAATGATTAACAGGGAAAAAATGGAAAACTGGTTTTACCTGGGGATATTCCTGATTGCAATGTTGTTTGCATTCATAGCAGTGATAAACCTGTATTTTTCAATAGACAGGTTGATAGGAATCTGGTTTGAGGACAGGTACAGACCGATATTCCAGGCACTTTTCAGCTTATCGGTGCTGGCAATAAGCCTTTACTTTATCAGGGAACGACTCATAAAATAATCCTGCAAAATGGTACTTTATACCTCACAACCCCTTCAATACACCGAATCCCGTATCCATTGCAGTCTTCAGGATATCAAGCGGGTTGGGTATGTTCAGGTAATCAACCATGATGGGTATTGCCACAAAAGTCCCGAGCATGCTGCCAAGGTTGGCAAGACCTGCTACAAGGATAATCCTGAAAAGGTTATTCCGCATTAGTTCAGACATCTTTTCGGATTTCATTATTGTCTTGAAATCATGTGTCGTGGGCGGGCGGAAATGCGCTTCCACGAGTCCTGCAAGCCACCCGACAGCAAGGAATGGATGCAGGAACCCGAACCATGCAAGACCGAAAGCCGTAAGCGCCGAAAAAGGATGACCTCGTACCAAGAGGACACAAAGACCTGAAAGAATTCCCTGTGTTATGAAAAGGTATAACATTGCGGTAAGAAGAGTTTCAAGGGATACACCGCCTGAAAAAACAAGAAGTACCAGCACGCCTATAATCATTACAAGCATTCCGAAAATCACAGCCTTGAACCAGCTGAAACCCTTTTTCGGTATTGTTGACAGTTCTTCAATTGGCGGGATTGTATCGGGATTGTCAAGGTATCTCTGGATGCCTTGCCTGTGCCCTGCACCAACAACCGCCACGACCTTGCCTTCGTGCGCGATGTCAACAAGGTTCCTTGCCATGAAAATATCCCTTTCATCAAGCAGTACAGATGCCGCAGTAGGCGCCAGTTTCCTTAACTCAGAAACCAGCTGCGTAACTACATCATCGTTAGTAACAGTATCAATATCAATACCCTTGGTCCCGATTCCAACAGATGCGCCAAGAAGTGAAGCAATAAGTTTCAATTTCTCGAAAAAAGACATCTTTACCCAGAAACGCCCCAGTGTTACCTGGATGTCCCTGTCGATTAGCGCAACCCTTGCGCCTGTTTTTTCTGCCATGTCAATGGCAGCCATCATCTCAGAACCCGGTTTCACGCCGGTATCCGCACCTATTTTTTTCTGGACATAACCAAGCAGCCAGTGTATAAGGAAATAATAGAATTTACCATCGTTTAGCATCTCCTTGAGATTTATTTCCCTGACCTCGTCTTCTCCCTTTAAAGCCTGGTACCTTCCCCTGCATAGCTCGACTGCTATTATATCAGGCTTTTCCCTCTCGATTACTTCATTTACTTCGGCTACACTCTTATCAGAGACATGTGCAGTTCCTACAACGATAATCTTCCCTGCCCCTGGAGATGCGGCAGGGTTTACATAATTACGATTATAGCTGACCGTGTAAGTTCCATCGTTCATTTATTCACGTAATTGTAAAGCCCTTAGAATATCTGTTCTTGATAAGATGCCGACCATCCTATCATTATCCGTCTCGGTGACAATAATTCGTCCGATATTATTTATAGTCATTGTTTTTAATGCCTGAACAACATCCTCATGTTCGTTGAGAGTAATAAGTGCTTTCGTCATGACCTGTGAAACTTTCATATTTATTCTCTCTTCTTTCGGGATATTCCTGACATCGCTGAATGTAACTATGCCTGATAGTTTGTCACCGTTCATCACAGGATAACCCATGTGTTTGGATTTGAACATCAGGTTTACAAGTTCTTCCACAGACATGCCAGGATTGACTGTTGCCACATCTTTTGTCATGATGTCCCTGATTTTAAGCCCTTCAAGTTTAATATTTATTTCTGTGGCTTTATCTTCCTCAGAAGCTCCAATATAGATAAAGAACGCTATGAGAAGCAGCCAGGCGCCAGGCGGGAATGTTAAAACCCCTAAAATACCCATAAATATGGCAAACATCTTGCCCACCCCTGCCGCGGCATGGGTCGCGTTGATATAACTCATCCTGCCTGCCAGCCATGCCCTTAAAACGCGTCCCCCGTCCATCGGGAATGCGGGCATGAGATTAAAGATAAAGAGAATTATATTTATATATCCAATCAGCCAGATAATACGGAAGTAAGAAGAACCTGTATTAAATAAATCGTGGATTACCAGAAGAGATGAGCCGATAAAAAGACTGACTCCCGGACCTGCCAGAGCCATTTTTAACTCGATTTTCGGGTTTCGTGGAATCTCTTCCATGGAAGAGACCCCTCCAAAAAGGAAAAGCGTTATACCCTGGATTTTAGAGCCGTGTTTTAGCGCAACAAAGGAATGACCCAGTTCATGCAGTAATACACAGGTAAAAAGCAGTACCGCAGTAGCCATACCGAGAGAATACCTGAGTGTTGCCGATTCAACATCACTAAAACCGAATCCTTCCGGGTTATTTGCGAATATCCATGCAAAAACGGGAAGTATAAGCAGGAAAGTAATATGCAGCTTAATCGGAATCCCCATTATTTTTCCTATCTGTATTGAAGTGTTCATGAAGCCTCCATAGATGTATTTAAGTAATTATGTTTATTATAGTTCAGATGTATAGACTTTATGGAAATGCTGCGAAAAAGATATATGAATGCATTTTAATAGAACAAGGTTAATTTGAATTATTGTTATTAATTTAAATCTAAAATTATCAGCAGGTAACAAATGGAACATAAAGAAATTGAATCAAACCATGATTTGCTTGGCGGTCTTGATATATCCTCAACTGAAGAAATAGAGGTTCCAAAAGCGTTAATCGAACAGGTAGTGGGGCAGGACCATGCAGTGGAGGTTGTCAAGAAAGCGGCAAACCAGAGACGGCATGTGATGATGCTCGGGACACCTGGTACTGGCAAATCAATGCTGGCAAAAGCCATGGCAGAGCTTCTTCCGAAGGAAGAATTACAGGATGTGCTTATTTACCATAATCCTGAGGATTCGAACAATCCAAAGATTCGCGTGGTTCCTGCCGGAAAAGGTAAGGAAATCTCTGATGCCCATAAACTCGAAGCACAGAAAAGGTCACAGGCAAGGAACATGTTCGTCATGCTTCTTGTCCTTGGTGTTGTTGTGTATTCATTCTATATAGGGCAGATTTTCATGGGAATAATAGCGGCTGTACTGATTGCCATCCTGATGCGCCAGTTCATGCCGAAAGAGACGATTTTTATCCCTAAACTCCTGATATCAAATGTTGATAAGAAAATAGCACCATACATCGATGCCACAGGGGCACATGCAGGGGCGCTTCTTGGTGACGTCAGGCATGACCCGTTCCAGTCAGGCGGACTTGAAACACCCTCCCATGACAGGGTGGAAAGCGGTGCAATCCATAAGGCACATAAAGGTGTGCTGTTTATTGATGAGATAAACACTCTCAGGATAGAGTCACAGCAGAACCTTCTTACCGCATTGCAGGAGAAGGAGTTTGCGATAACGGGACAATCCGAACGTTCGAGCGGCGCTATGGTAAAAACAGACCCGGTACCGTGTGATTTTATCATGATAGCGGCAGGAAACCTTGATGCCCTGAAGGGGATGCATCCTGCCCTGCGTTCGCGTATTAAGGGGTACGGTTATGAAGTTTTCATGAACGATACCATCGAGGATACTCCTGAAAACAGGCAGAAATTCGTCAGGTTCGTTGCGCAGGAAGTTGTAAGGGACGGTAAAATCCCCCATTTTGACAGGAGCGCTGTTGAGGAAATTATTCACGAGGCAAAACGCAGGGCTGGCAGAAAGGGACACCTGACTCTTAAGTTCAGGGACCTTGGCGGTCTTGTGCGTGTTGCAGGGGATATTGCACATGGTGAAAATTCCCCCCTCACTACGTCCAGGCATGTATTAAAAGCCAAGAATATTGCCCGTTCTGTTGAACAGCAGGTTGCATACCAGTATCTTGAACGCAGGAAGGACTACAAGCTGTTTGTCAGGGAGGGGGCGCAGGTGGGCAGGGTAAACGGTCTGGCGGTAATGGGTGAGGATTCGGGCATCGTTCTTCCGATTATAGCAGAGGTGGCTCCCACCCAGTCAAAATCAGAAGGGCACATCATTGCCACAGGCATGCTGAAAGATATTGCAAAGGAAGCGGTGCAGAATGTTTCAGCGCTCATTAAAAAGACCACGGGTAAGGATATTTCAGGCATGGATGTTCATATCCAGTTCGTCGGGACATATGAAGGTGTGGAAGGCGATTCTGCTAGCATATCCATTGCCACGGCAGTACTCTCTGCCATCCAGGGAATACCGGTTGACCAGACGGTTGCCATGACAGGTTCCCTTTCAGTACGTGGTGATGTGCTGCCTATCGGCGGTGTAACGTACAAGATTGAAGCTGCGGCTCTTGCAGGCATTAAGAAGGTAATAATTCCAAGGTCAAACCTGGGCGATGTGTTGATAGAGGATGAGTACAAGGACAAGATTGAAATTATACCGGTTACCAAAATCGAAGAAGTTCTTGAACACAGCCTCGTGGGTAAAGAAAAAGCCGGTTTTATTTCACGGTTGAAAAGGCTTGCCACGAAGACCAGTAAAATCAACATAGCATTGCCTGATACGGCTCCGGCTTCCGCACTTCCGTAGGGGTAGCATGGATTTTTATGATACACGGGTTATAAAGAGTGTCAGCACAGCTATTATTCTTGACAATGGTGAAATCAAGGAAGTTTCCAATAACTTTTCAAGCGGTGCCGCTGTAAGGGTTTTGAGCGGGGGAACATGGGGTTTCGTGTCGCTGGACAATCCGGATGATACGGAATCTGCAATTCGTTCTGCAAAGAGGCTGGCAGAATCCGCGCATAATAAAAGCCCCAGGACACCGGTAACCCTTGCACCTATTGATAAACCTAAACTGCAAAATCTTCCAGAAATCAGGGAAAAACCAGGGGATATTCCTGTCGAGGACAAGGTAAATTTGCTTTTTGAGATTGAGAAAAATACACGTATTGACGGGATTAAAAGCACGAGTGTTGTATACTCTGAATCCGAAGCTACTATAAGTTATTCAAACTCTGAAGGGCTTGATTGCGAATATGATATTACCCGCGTGGGATTTGCCGTAAGTGCGGTTGCACACTCAGGGGGTGCATACCAGGTTGGAAGGGAGAGCAGGTTCGGTGTTATGGGGTATGAGATATTCAAGAAGCACGATGCCTTCGAGCTTGCGCGCAAGGCTGCAAAAACCGCTGTTGAATTGCTTTCAGCGTCTGCACCAAAGGCAGGAACGTATCCTGTGATTCTTGACCAGGAACTTGCCGGGGTTTTCATCCATGAGGCGGTGGGTCATGCGGTGGAAGCGGACCATGTTATAGAAGGGAATTCCATTCTATCAGGCAGGATTGGTGAACAGGTAGCTTCTCCCATTATTAATGTTTATGATGACCCCTCGTACCACGGCTATGGTTATTACCCGTTTGATGCCGAAGGTGCAGAATCCGCAAAAACCGGCGTAATTGAAGACGGTGTGTTAAAATCCTTTCTTCATTCAAGGGAAACTGCAGCACGCCTTGGCGGGAAGAGCCGCAATTCCCGCGCGCAGGGTTATTCACGTCCTGTTATCAGGATGAGCAATACATTCATAGGTAACGGCGAAATGAAGTTTGATGAAATGCTTTCTGAATTAAAAGACGGGATATATCTTAAGGGGTCACGGGGGGGTCAGGTGAATCCAGGTGAGGGTGTTTTCCAGTTCAATGCAGAGCGCGGTTTCATTGTGGAAAACGGGGAGATAATAACGCCATTGCGTGATGTGTCCCTGTCAGGTAACACGCTTGAGATACTGAATAATGTAAAAGCGGTCGGGAATGACCTTGAAATGAATTCGGGACGGTGCGGGAAGGCAGGGCAGGCTGTGCCTGTTAGTGACGGGTCGCCGCATGTACTTGTGGTGAGGGCTGTTGTGGGCGGAAGCGGGTGAATTCCAATAAAACTTAATAAGTTAAAATAATCAAATGACCGAGAATGAAATATGAACGCCAATAAATACGAAGACTTAGCAGATTTGGATTGCTTATCAGTCATTTTGGAGTTTAGAAAATAAATGAAGATACTGATTACAGGAGGACTGGGACAGGTAGGTTCGTATTTATGTGAACGGTTTTCAGAGAGCAACGAAGTTACTGTGCTGGATAATTTCTCTAACAACCTGGATAATGTAGAATTATCACCTGATATTAAAATAATAAGAGGAGATATACGCGACCGGAGTGATGTTAATGCGCCTGTAAGTGAAGCGGATGCTATAATCCATACAGCAGCCCAGATAAGTGTTAAAAGATCCACAGATGACCCGATATACGATGCAGATAATAATATAAGCGGAACCCTGAACCTTCTTGAGTCTGCCAGAAAGCAGGATACAGAGCGTTTTATATATATAAGCTCGGCAGCAGTATATGGAAAGCCAGGGAACCTGCCGATTAATGAAGAGCATCCTACCAATCCGCTCTCGCCATACGGATTAAGTAAACTCACTGGAGAAAAATACGCAATGCTCTACCACAGTCTTTACGGGCTTCCTGTAGTTTGCCTTCGTCCTTTCAACATATTCAGCCC
>JACUTP010000226.1 GCA_014859785.1 Candidatus Methanoperedentaceae archaeon
TGATCCTAACATAAACGTATTAAATATCACGTATGAATTCAATGACAGCACTTCAGGAGAAAGCTACACAATAAATTTTGTTAACGGGGACAATGCATGGGGAAATTATGCTATTAAGGGGCAACATGCAACGTATGGCAACCAGTTCACACGTGAGCGCCACTATGTCCTCTATTCCACAGCCGCACTTTCAACAAGCAGGGTGCGTGCTAATATAACAATTCCCGTAACAGTGCCGTGGTGATATAATGAAGCAGGGAAATATATTAAAAGATGAAAATGCGGTATCCATCTCGCTGGGTTTCATACTGATGTTTTCAATTACGGTAATAGTATTTTCTATTGTTGTATTATCATTTTACAGCCTTACACAGGATATGAAAAAAGATGCAATGCTTGAAAGCTACAGTATGCTGGGAAGCAGGCTCTCCATTAAAATGACCATATTCGATACAATCCTGAATACTGCAAATTCCTATGGAGGTACCGTAAATTCGCTGGAATATGAATTTACAGCACCGGCAGTGATAGCAGCAGAAGTCTATACGATAAACATAACAAACGCAACAAATGAGGTAATTGTGGAATCCGACCTTGCCAGGACAGTGTCGCCCTTTAACATTTCATCCGAATTTAACGGGAGGAAGCTTTACAGCGGGGCTGAGAATTATAAATTCACGTATGATGCCGCAGGCAATACTATTAATATAGGGGAGATATAGACATATATCATAATAATTATAATACTAACTTATCATTAACTGAAATCAATCATCTTACGGATTATGAAACCAAAAACCAGCTTTAAACAGGCTATGTTTCCGGATAATTTAAACAATTTCCGGGATTCGGATGAAGCAGTTTCCGAGGTGCTGGATTTTATCACCATAGTTGGGATTCTCCTGCTCTCGCTCAGCCTGATAGCAGTTGCCGGATATCCCGTATTAAAGAGCGCGCAGGAGACAAGGTATGTAGAGAATACAAGGCAGACATTTGTTGTGATGGCAGAGAACATTAACAAAATTGTTACCGGGCAGGCACCTTCCCAGAACATTGAGGTGAAAATGTACGGCGGGAGACTGAGTGTCAGGGGAGACAGCAATATAAACATAACAGCGGATAATTCGACAGGTGACAGGATAGTCCTGGTTGACCAGCAGATGCGCAGTATAGAGAATACCGTTGGTGATACTGTTGTTGCTTATGAGGGTTCGGGAATATGGGTAAAATACCCTAACGGTTACGTGGATAATTCCTATAAACCGCTGATTACCAGCTCGGAAAGTGTAATTGTCATACCTGTGGTTAAGATAAGCGGGACTTCTTCGTTTGCCGGAAGCGGCATGAGCCGGATTAAGGCAAAAGGTGTCCCTGGCATCATGTATTACCCAAATGTGAGTAACCTCAGCGTCGATATCACGAGCAGCTACAGGGGCGATAGCAGTGCAAACCGCAGGAACGGCTGGGAGGGTTATTTTGAGAGTTTGCCTGGCTGGGAAGTAAATGAAAGTAACGGAATTGCCAGGTTAAATACACCATCGAATGTTGACCTTTACATACTGAATGTCCAGATGGATGTGGTGATAGAATGACGTTTCTGGATTCTGAAAAGGCGGTATCCGAGGTAATAGGGCATATAATAATCCTCGGTCTTACGGTAACAGGCGTCTCACTTATATCGCTGGTGGGTATTCCCACGATTTTTGAGCTGCAGGACATGATACAGGTCAGGAATGCCGAACAGGCAGTTACTGTGATGGATTCGCGGGTTAGCGCTGTGGTACTCGGTAACTCACCTGTCCAGATGCTTGACGTAAATCTCGGCGGGGGAACTTATACGGTTGAAGAAAACGCGACTGGCAGGGAGAGTTACTTACAGGTTAACATTGTAACAGACAGCGGGAATGATTTTATAACTTTACCGATGGGGAAGCTCAGGTACCGGCTCGGTGACAGGATAGTGGCTTATGAGGGCGGAGGTGCATGGTCAAAATATCCTTCAGGGGGTTCTGTTATGCTCTCGCCGCCTGAATTCCATTATAACGGCGTAACGCTGACCCTTCCTGTAATTAATATTAACGGCAGCGGTTCAATCGGGGGTAAGGGGAATGCGGCAATAAAATTCGCAAAAAGCGGTAATCCTGTTATAATTTACCCTGAACCCGGTAATCCGAACCGTACAAATCCTGTTAGTGGCTCGGGTAACAGCAGTGTTTACGTAAATATTACAAGTGAGTTCTATGACGCATGGGCTGATTATGCAAGGAGTCTTGGCTATACCGAGGTCAGCGAGGATGGGGCGAATAGCAGAGTAAATATAAGGCTCACGGT
>JACUTP010000035.1 GCA_014859785.1 Candidatus Methanoperedentaceae archaeon
GCTCTTATTGATCCTGATCCCGTGCGCCTTGCAGAAATTATCAAGCATGCCGTAGAACAGGTCATGCTCGTTCATCTTTATCACAGCAGCCTCATGCGCCCGCATCAGAATATCCGGATAATTGCTGCGGATAACGCATTCGGCGCGGATAATATCCGCTATCTTATCCACAATGCCTTCTTCATACATCCAGACCGGGAATTCCACACGCGCGGGAAGACCATTGCCCACCCTCATATAGAAAAACGCGATATTGTCTTTGAATTTGCCGTAGTTATCCAGCACAGAGCGCGCTTCCTCTCCTCTCCTGTCGTCCCTTTCGCAGAGGAACGCCGCTGTCCTCTCACCCCATAAAAGATGCGAAAAGAGATGCGTGTCAGAGAGCTTGCATTTTTTTAGCCCGAAAAGAAAATGCATCATAAGCGTGATATCGCGCGGCATGGTGGTGTCAATGAATCCGATAACCGGAGTGCGCGTTTTTTCCGAGGCTTCAAGCAGTTTAGTTATTGCCCTGACATAAATGTCCCTGATGTTCCTGTTCAGGACATTGATATGGGAAAGGATAAGCGCACCGTCAAGCATGATGACAGGCTTATCCTGCTCTTTCATAAGGCGCACGATGCTGTCGCATTCCAGGGAAAATCGGCGCGCATCAACGTATTCCCTGCCAAAGGAATACACGCTTGCATCCTCGAATTCATCAGGTGTGATGATATGGGCTTCAGTATTCTCTTTATAATCGCTGTCTTTCGTATGCCTGTTCAGGATTTGTGATGTCTGTATCACGGCAAGCGGTATCTCATAGTTTTTGTCCGAATATATCTGGCTGCCGTCCACAGCCCCCACGGCAACACCAGAGAGCACTGAATCCACCCATTCGATTGCATCATGCCTGTTTTTCCAGTTAAACGGAAAAGAACTGATGAGTTTTCCCGGTTCGAGGAGCTTGGCACCGCTGTAAGCATTAAGGCGCTCGTTCATTGAAATGTCGATGATGTTCAATTTCCGGAGTTCATTCCTGTATTCCTCTGAAAGAGTGGAGCGCTCCACATCATACGATTTTATGGCTGAGAGCCTTGCGTCGAACTGGTCAGAGATGCTTTTTAAGTCGAGCATGATACAACCCTGCTTTCACCGTCTGTTTTCTCGATCTTTATCACATTGGCGTATTTTTCGTTGAATGTATCATCGTGCGAGATAACGAAAACCTGTTTGAAGCCCCTGATGTTCATGATCTCCTGCGAAAGTTTCTCACGCCGTATTTCATCCATATTCTGGGTGGGTTCGTCCAGGAATACGAAATCGCAGCTTGAAAGGGCTTTTAAAAGCGCAAGCCGCACTGCCAGCGCCGCGCTCATGCGTTCACCGCCGCTTAACTGCCTGAACGATTTAACTTCACCTGCGGATTCTATTTCAATATCATAATCATTCTGCCACTTGAGCCCGCATGTGTAGTCATCCATGATCTCGGAATAAATATTGCCGGCATCCTGACTTATCTCACCGATAAATTCATTGACAATATACTCTGAAGAGTTCTTGATAGTATCACGGATGAAAGTTGAGAACGATAAGAACTGCTTCTCGTTATCCAGCTTTTTCTCGATATCTTTTATTTTCAGGAACTCTGTTTCCATAATTGCAAGGTCGCGGGCAAGCTTATCCATGTTCCTTTTTCTCCCCTTCAGGGCTTCTGCACTGCTGCTTGCGGAATTTCCAAGCACTTCAAGGTGATGGATGGTTTCGTCAAGGAGCTGCTCGTTGAATACCTCTAAAAGAGCCCCCTGTTTTTGAATGTCCTCATTTAACGCAGAGTTGACTGAGGATATGCTATCCTGCAGATACCGGCATTCCTGTGCATATTCATCCATTTTCAAAGCCAGCGGCAGAGCCTGCAGGTATTTATCATGCTGTGGCTCAAGATTTTTTATCATTTCCTGCACTGCTGCGATCTTTTTATCAAGCCCGGAAAAAAACAGGAATTTTGATTCAAGTGATTCCCGTTCGTGCCTGCATGATTCAAGCGACACTGGAACGTGTTCAAGGATTTTGAGTTCTTCCAGGTTTTTCTCGATATTCCTGTTCAGGTTCTCAAATTCCTTATCAGGTGAATTCAGCGCTTTGAGTTCACGGGTCTTTGATTCTATCAGTTCATCAGCTATTTTAAGTTCAAGAGGGTTTCCTTCAAGCACATCTTTCAGGGCGAACCTTTTATTAAGTTCGTCAAGCTGTTTTAAACAGGTGGAAATCATCACGGGAACATCTTTTAAGGAGTTCAGGTCTTTCTGCTTTGAAACTATCAGCGATTCTATTGTGGTGATTTGACCGGCAGGATCGTTCATTTCAGTTAAGTAAAGTTCAAGCGTTCTTATTTCATGGATAGCTTTTTCAAGACCTGCTTTGATATTTTCAATATCAACATTGATTCCAAAAATGGAATTTATCCTTTTTATCCTCTCTGCACATTCAAAAAGTGCGGAAGGAACGTCAGAAAGGTCTTTCAAGTCTTTGTTTTTTGACGCAATCAGAGCCTCGGTACTCTCAAATTCGGCAATCGATCTATTTATTTTTTCAAGTTCCTGTTTATGGGATTGCAGCTTCATGGAAACTGCCTTTAGCTCATCCTCATCCCCTGTCCTGATATCAATCCCGATAGAAGGATAAGACGATGCCAGGGATTCGATCCTCAAACGGCATGATACCACCTCGTCATGAACACACGCCAGAGCGCTGAGTTCCTCCTTTTTAGCCTCAACAAGCACCAGCATATCCTCATGCTGTTTTGCAGGATTGCTGAGATTTTTGAGTTCTTTTGATATAAGGTCAAGTTTGTTCTCTATATCTGTTAAATCTTTTTTCCTGGAGTCTATCTCGTTATTGAAATACCTGGTAAAATCAGCCACTGAATTACATTTGACCCCGTTCAGGATGGGGCACAATCCCCGGGTTCCTGCAAGTTTCATGTTGCTGCGGGTCTGTTTCAGTAAAGAGTTCACAGAAGCATGTTGCTTTTCAAGTTCTGACTTTTGCTTCTCAAGCGATACCTGCTGTTCGACAAGGGGACGGAGTTCGACAATGCTTTTCTCAAGCCTTTCGATTTCAGACAACAGGGCATTCGCGCGCTCATCCCTTTCAACAAGACGCCTTAATTCAAAACCAAGCCTGCCGAGTGAGTCCTGGAAGGCAGAGAGGGTTTTTATTTCAGAATCAAGAGCCTTATACCTTTCCAGCTCCGGAAGTAGCTGGTTTTTTCTGGATGTGAGATTCATAATCTCGTTTTGAAGTTTTTCTGCCTGAGATTCTTTTTGTTTCAAGGCTGATACTTCCGATGACAATTCACGAAGCGGCAGCTCAAGGTTATTTTTCATGTCTTTGATCTTAGTCTCAATCTCAAGCTGCTTATTTCTTAAAGGCAAAAGCGCGGATAATCTTGACTTCTGTCCCTCTATCTCATGCCTGATATCTTCCATGCGTTTTGATTTCTCCCTCAGGTTCAAAAGGCTGGAAATAATTTCGTTCATTGGTTCTTTAAGTTCTTTCTGAAGCTCCCTGATTGCTTCTTCAAGCCTTCGCATCTCTTCGATTTTTGGGAGGAGCAGCTTCTTTTTTTCTTCAAGGTCATTGTTTTCCATGGCAAGATTAGCGGAGCGCTCAAGTTTTTCCAGAAGTGAGTTTATTTTGAGATTGAGCCTGGAAATATCATCTTTTAATTTATCCCGCTTCACGCGGTCGCCGTTCAATTCCGCCAGGTCATGATTCTGTTTTTTATACGATTCCTCAACCGGAAGCAGTTCATTTACAGTATTCCGGGATGATTCGGCACGCTTGAGGTCTGAATTTGCCCTTTCAAGCTGTTTTATTACTTCCTCAAGCCGGACGCGCTCACTTTTTATACGCGAGGATAGAGTATCAAGTTGAGATTTTTTCCCGGCCAGTTCTTCTTTTTTCAGGGTCAGTTCCGAGATTTTCGTATTTATTTCTTTGATATCGACTTTCAGTTCGTCTATCTCAAGCTGCAACTTTTCTTTTTCCTGTTCCAGTCCAGGATAGTTCTCCGTGCGGGTGCGAAGGGGTATCAGTTCCCTGTCCATTGAATCAATCGTTTTTTCAACAGCAGCTAAGACTTCCCTTAAATTGGTGAAAGCAGTCTTATATTCCTCCACTCTCAGGATATTATCAAATATCTTTTTTCGAGGTTCAGGGTTCAGTAAGAAAGCGGTCGTGAATGTGCCCTGCGGTACCCCAACAGCATTTTCAAAGATAGAGGGCATATCCCCGGACGACCTGACATTGTTCAGGAGATTGGATGCTATCCAGTCAGTGACATCCTTTTTCCCTTTGATCTCACTGACAGGCGTTTTAATATAATAATCGCTTCCGCCCAGTTTCCTGAATATGGTATAATCTATCTCATCTTTTCCTTCCACTGTTACAGCCACGTATCCCGACTTTTCGCCGTGCCTGCGGAAATCATCTATCTTTTTATATGGGGGATAATCAAACAGCACATATCCTATCGATTCAAGGATAGTGCTTTTTCCGTGCCCATTCTGACCGCAGATGCCGTTAATGCCTTCGACGAATTCGATAGTTTCATGAGAATAGGATTTTACGTTTTTTAATTCCACTGATTTGATAAGCATCTATGCATCCTCCATGCGCGAAAGAAGAGTCGTAAGTGTTTTTTGTTCAGGAGCTTTCTCAGATGTCTTTTCTTCACCAGCCTGTGATGTCCTTATCTTTTCAAAACACCACCTGAGTTCCTTCTGGATAGAATTTCCATCTATCCCTGCCGCAGCCATCTTTTTGACTTCGATCATGGTTTTCACTATTTCTTCCACATTATCCCTGTACCTCCCGTCAAGTTTTACCCTGTCGGAAAAGACCCGAAGCTCTATCTGCTCCCGCGTCAGCCCTCGCACGTCACCATCATTGAGCGTATATTGCGAACTGCTGTTCAGGATCTTGACATCACTCCAGAGGGGTTTGAATTTCTCTGCAAGTATGGCTTTTATCCTGTCTGTACTTATTTCCGGTTTCGGGAAGTTCATGCTGCCGTAGAGTAAAAGTTCGATCAGGGGGTCTGATGGTGCTGATGGCTCACTGTCAAGTCTTGATTCTATACCTGAATACAACTCCTCAGGCGTATTAATGCTGCTTATGTCAAGTTTTATTCGCCTTACAGGACGCGTGACAGGTGTTATGAGTCTGGCGCCGCGATCCCTGAGATGATAGAATCCTTTTGACAGACCATACTCGTTCATGGCAACCATTTCTACGCTGCCAGGATTGAAGAGCCAGCCGTCCAGTTCATACTGCATGTGGTAATGCCCAAGGGCAAGATAATTCACGGCTTCTTTCAGGGGCAAAAGGGAGTTATAATGTATTTCACCCGGCACCTCCTGCCGCATCTGTCCCGCCACGCCAAAGTGCATCATCAGGATGGTATATTTTTCCCCGTTTGCTTCGCTTATTTGTTTTATCTCCTCGGCTATCTGTGGAATTACTGAAACAGTACTTGAGCCGAGGTATCTCACACCGAATATGCGGACACTGTCAAGTTCAACGAAGTCGCCCATGAGCTTTACGCCATTTGCTTCTTTCAGCCTTATGAGCCTGAGCAGCCCCTGCGAGTTGAGTATCTCAAGCCAGCTTTTGCCGTCCTGGTGGAAAGCGCGGTCGTGGTTCCCCTCGATTGCATATACCTGAGTAGAGGGGTTTTTTGCTTTGAGTTCTGAGAGGACTTTGTATGCCTGCTCGTATGTGGGTGCGTTTATATTGCGCTTGTGGAAGAGGTCGCCTGAGATGAGGATGAACTCTGCCCTGTGGTCGATGGCGTAATGTATGACTGACTGGAAGGCGCGGGCGTAGTCGCGGAAGCGCTCGGGGAGACCGTACTGCGCGTAGCCAAGATGGAAGTCGCTCGCATGGATGAAGTTCATGGGGTGTTAATTGGTTGTTAAGGTTAAAAAGGTTAGGAGAACGGGGTGAAAGTGAATTCACAAAAGATATATGGGATTTTAATTATCACTTTCAGACACCGGGTATTTGCTAAATTATCAATATCTCGCAAGTGTTATAAAACCCGTATGTCCTACCCTTGCCGTTGAGGGGCGTGTCCCGCGCTCTGAAAAAGAAATTTCCCGCTCCATTGTTTCAAGTGTTTTGACTTCCGTATAATCCGTTTGGTCAATTGCCTGCCGCACTTCCTTTGTCTGCTCGAAAAACGGGGAATAAACTGCAAGGAACCCGCCGGGATAGATGACATCGGGAACAGAGGGCACAACCTGTGCAGAATGCATGGTATCAAGGGTTATGACATCGAACTTATTGTCAAGTTTGCGGATTTCTTCGACAATGTCCCCGTGGCGAATCTCCACATTGGATAGACCCGCAAGTGCGATGTTTTTCCCGGCAATTGCCACAAACTCTTCCCTGATTTCATAAGAAACCACTTTTTTCGCGATTGCACCGAGGTAAATAGCAAGTATTCCCGAACCAGTCCCTGCATCAAGCACACTGTCAGTGGAACAAAGACCTGTATTTGAAATAATCACGCCAATATCCTTTGGCATCATTGGGGCACCTGTGCGTTTTGCATGCCTGAAAAAATCAGGTGACCTTGGTTTCTGGATGGTAAAATCAACACCCGTATGCGAACTTATTGTGTCGCCCGGCTGCATTTCCTTGAGTACGTCAAGTTTTATTATCCCGAGGTCAGTGTGTTTTTCCCCTTCGGGCATAACAAAATATTCTTTCGTCTTACCTTCATGGGTTGTTTTAAGAATTATAGGTCTGTCCATACTTAGGCTAATATAGTAATGTGTTAGTTAAAGAATATGTGGTTGTATGGTTCACGTAGTTATCAATAATAAGAAATATTCAATGGAAACCATCGGGCTTCTCATGGGAACTGCGGAAGTGGATATTAATAAAATCCCGCCACAAATACTTGCTATTACCGAAGCTGTGGATAATCCTGACAGACTTCCATTTCTGATAGAGTCCATTCTCTCGTTGGAAATCGAAGATATGGAAAAATTCAGGTATGTACTGGTACGCGTCCAGATTGATTCAGAGCTTCACATGAATGAGGACATACAGAGGAACCATAAGAGGCTGTATGTCGCCAGGGTAATCGAGAAACTGCTTTATGGGGAGCTTTTGCTCGAAGAGGGCAGGATGAGCGAAGAAGACGAGGAAGAGGAAGATTAAAAGACGGGAACGCTAAATCGCGTCCCCGTCTGTCTCACCTGTCCTGATACGCATAACCGCATCAACACTGGTAACGAATATTTTCCCGTCTCCTATACTGTTTGTGGATGCCGCCTTCCTTATTGCTTCCATTACCTTCCCGAGATTCTCATCATGCACCACAACCTCGATTTTCGATTTCGGAAGCAGGTCGACACAGTACTCAAGCCCGCGCCACACCTGGGTTATGCCTTTTTGCTGCCCCCTTCCCTTGACCTCGGTTACCGTAATGCTGGGACAGCCTGCAGCATCAAGAGCCTCTTTAACTTCGTCCACCTTATTTGGTCGGATAATTGCCTCTATTTTTTTCATGTTTTCACCTCTAATCGATTATATATTCAGGATAGGCATTCACACCATGCTCTGATATATCCAGACCCTGTATCTCTTCCTTCTCACTTACTCTTAAACCGACAATCGCATCAATCAGCTTGAACAATACAAAGGATACTCCGAAAGCCCATACAAAGGCGAGGATAATACCTGCTATCTGTATGAACAGCTGTGAAAACCCGCCATAAACCAGACCGGGAGCGCCGGCAGCATATGCGGCATCTGCAAGTATCCCGTTCCCTATACCAACACTGAAAATGCCAACAGAAAGCAGTCCCCAGCAACCGCAGTAAGCGTGTACGGGTATGGCACCAACAGGGTCGTCCACTTTCAGCCTGTTCTCGTTGAAAAACACACCGGCAAGCATGACTATGCCGCCGACAGTCCCTATGATAATCGCAGCCCAGTTCTCAACCGAACCTGCCGGTGCTGTAATAGAGACAAGACCTGCCAGTATTCCGTTTGCTGTCAGTGAAGGGTCGGGCTTTCCTGTCCTGTGCCATGTTATGAGCATAGCAGTTACCGCTCCTGCCGCTGCTGCAAGGAATGTGTTGACAACTACAAGACTGATGTAGGCATCATTACCGTCCAGGGTGCTGCCTCCATTGAAACCCACCCAACCGAGCATCAGGATAAAGGTTCCCAGGAATGCCATCGTAAGGTTATGTCCTGGTATTGCCTGGGCTTTCCCGTCCTTGAACTTGCCAATTCTCGGACCTACTACGATTACACCCGCAAGGGCAGCAAAACCGCCGATACTGTGTACCACGCCCGAACCCGCAAAGTCATGAAACTCCGCCCCAAGTAATTTTACAAGGAAACTCTCTCCTCCGGAAAGCAAAGCACTGTCTGCACCGCTCCATACCCAGTGACCGTATACCGGGTAGATTACGGCTACCATTACAACAGTGAATAACAGGTAGGCTTTGAAATCTGTCCTTTCTGCCATGGCTCCGGAAACTATGGTAGCTCCGGTGGCTGCAAATACCATCTGGAAGAACCAGCTGTTCCATAACGCGTTATCCGCTCCTATCAGGAAGAACTGGTCAGTCCCGAACAACCCTGCGATTGAGCTTCCATACATTACACCCCAGCCTACAGCCCAGTAAATAAGTATTCCAAGGCTTATTGTGAGGGCATTTTTCATGAGGATATTGGCTGTGTTTTTAGTTCTGGTAAGCCCTGCTTCTACCAGTGAAAAACCGGCGTGCATGAAAAATACAAGTGCACCTGCCACCAGCAGCCAGATGAATGTCAGGGCTGTCTGGACTGCCGCTATTTGTTCTGCGTTTTCTTCATTCGTTACTGCCATTGCCGGCAAAGCCGATAATAATAATATTAAAACCAGCGCCGGGATGATTTTCCTGTGTATCAATTTTTTGACCTCCTTTAATGGGTAAACGGAAGCTTACTGTATGTTTAATCTTATATAAAGTTTATTATCAATCTATGATATTTGAGGTATAATGATTTTGTATTTATATTTTTAAAGTTTATATTATACCCCCAGGAAGCAAATTGAGCCACAAAATTTTAACCATATCCCCCCTATATAACATACCTGAACCATTTTTTATGTCAACAGATAAAATCATCATCAAAGGCGCCCGTGTCCACAACCTGAAGAACATCGACCTTGAGCTTCCGAGAGATAAACTAATAGTAATCACAGGACTCTCAGGCTCTGGCAAATCATCCCTCGCATTCGACACGCTCTATGCAGAAGGACAGCGGCGGTATGTTGAATCCCTCTCAGCCTATGCGCGACAGTTCCTCGGCCAGATGGACAAACCGGATGTGGAATACATCGAAGGTCTTTCCCCTGCAATTTCAATTGAACAGAAATCCACAAGCAAGAACCCGCGCTCTACTGTTGGCACAGTAACTGAGATATACGATTACCTGCGCCTTTTGTACGCAAGGATAGGCAGACAGCACTGCCCCGAATGCGGCAGTGAGATTGCTCCGCAGACAGTTGGGCAGATAGTGGCAAGACTCGTGCAGCTTGCCGAAGGCACCAAAATACATGTCCTCGCACCACTTGCCCGCCAGAGGAAAGGCGAATACAGGCATGTTTTCGAAGAACTCGTAAAAGCCGGGTACAGCCGTGTGCGCGTGGACGGGGAGATACATGAACTCTCAGAGGAACTTCTCCTTGACAAACAGAAAAAACATGATATAGACGTGGTGGTTGACCGCCTGGTCATTAAAGCAGGAATCGAAGAAAGGCTTGCGGATTCTGTTGCAATCGCACTCAAGGAAGGCGGCGGGATAGTTGTGGTTGACGTGCCTGGCAGCAGGGAACTGCTGTTCAGCGAGCATGCAGCCTGTGTAAAATGCGGGATAAGTTTCGAGCCTCTTGAGCCCAATATGTTTTCATTTAACAGCCCGCGGGGGGCATGCCCGTCCTGCCAGGGACTGGGAAACACAATGGAATTTGACCCTGACCTGATAGTTCCCGACAAAACAAAATCCCTGGCTCAGGGTGCAATCGAGCCGTGGGGATACGAGCACGGGTATTACTCGCAGATGCTAAGATCAGCGGCGGAATATTACGGAATTCCAGTGGATACGCCCTTTTCCGAATTAATACCAGAACACCGGGAACTTATACTGCACGGCGGTAGTGAGCACATCCTTTTCAGGTTTGTGCCACGGGACAGGGATGGAGTGTGGGAACACAGGAGCCGTTTTTCAGGTGTCATCCCGAGCCTTGCACGCAAGTACAGGGAATCAAGTTCAGAAGAGGCGCGCGAGAAAGTCCAGCAGTATATGAGTATCAATCCCTGTCCGGTTTGCAACGGCGAGCGGCTGAAACCCTCAAGCCTTGCAGTAACGGTAGCAGGCAGTTCCATTATTACGGTAACCCGCCAGTCAGTGAAAAAAGCAGCAGCGTTCCTCGATGGTATCGAGTTCACGGAAAAAGAATCCATTATCTCAAGACCAATCATGAAGGAATTGAAAGCGCGGCTGGGTTTCCTCATGGATGTCGGGCTTGATTACCTGACACTTGACAGGGCTGCTGCGACACTTTCGGGAGGGGAAAGCCAGAGAATCAGGCTTGCCACCCAGATTGGCTCAAGCCTTGTTGGTGTGCTGTATATCCTTGATGAGCCGAGTATCGGGCTTCACCAGCGCGACAATTCCCGCCTGATTAACATGCTGACACGTCTTCGCGACATCGGGAATACGGTTATTGTTGTCGAGCATGACGAGGAGATGATAAAAAGCGCTGATTTTATCGTGGATATGGGACCCGGTGCCGGTGTCCACGGCGGCGAAGTCGTGGTGACAGGAACGCTAATGGCGGTCATGGAATCGGAAAAGTCACTTACCGGCAGGTATCTTTCCCACAAAAAATCCATTCCGGTCCCCAAAACGCGCCGGAAACCCCTGGATAAAATTACCATCGTGGGAGCCAGTGAGAACAATTTAAGGCAGGTCGATATAAACATTCCACTGGGTGTAATGACATGCGTAACAGGAGTTTCAGGCTCTGGTAAGAGTACGCTTGTTAATGATATACTATACAGGGCGCTTGCGCAGAAATTCTACCATGCAAAGGAAAAACCCGGAAAACACAGGGGTATAATCGGCATTGAAAAGATTGATAAGATTATAATTATCGACCAGTCACCAATCGGCAGGACGCCGCGCTCCAACCCTGCCACGTACACCGGCTTGTTCACACCAATCAGGGAACTTTTTGCGAAACTCCCGACATCAAGGGCGCGGGGTTACATGCCCGGACGGTTCAGTTTCAATGTAAAAGGCGGCAGGTGCGAGGCATGCAGGGGTGACGGGATAATCACCATTGAGATGCATTTCCTTCCTGACGTGTATGTACCCTGCGAGGTGTGCCATGGCAAACGCTTCAACAGCGAGACGCTTGAGATACAGTACAGGGGCAAGACAATTGCTGAGGCACTTGATATGACAGTCGAGGAGGGACTGGAATTCTTTGAGAATATTCCAAAATTAAAACGCCACCTTCAGACGCTTTTCGATGTTGGTCTTGGTTATATACGGCTCGGGCAGCCTGCAACAACGCTATCGGGCGGTGAAGCCCAGCGCATTAAGCTTTCGTCAGAACTCAGCAAGAAAAGTACCGGAAAGACACTTTACATTCTTGATGAACCCACGACAGGGCTGCATTTTGACGACATCCAGAAACTGCTGGATATGCTTTCACGGCTTGTTGATGCAGGCAACAGCGTTGTGGTGATTGAGCACAACCTTGACGTGATAAAAGTGGCTGACCATATAATCGACCTCGGACCTGAAGGCGGGGATAACGGGGGGCGGATAGTTGCAGAAGGCACGCCTGAAAAAGTTGCCAATACAAGCGGTTCGTACACAGGGCAGTACCTGAAACCCGTGCTGTCACCGTCAGGTAAACCGGAATGACGGACTATGCCAAAAACAATTGAGGATGCAAGAAAACTCCCGGATTCAACCGGGGTTTATATTATGAAGGACAGGGAGGACAATGTAATATATGTTGGAAAAGCTGCCTCGCTGCGAAGCAGGGTAAGCTCGTATTTCAGGGAGCAGGACTCGCCAAGGATCCGTTTGCTTGCAAGGAATATTGAGGATATTGAGTACATAGTAACAGGAAACGAGGTCGAAGCGCTTGTCCTTGAATCCAACCTGATAAAAGAGCACATGCCGCGCTATAACGTGCGCCTGAGGGATGACAAGCATTACCCTTATATCAAGATAACTGACGAGGAATTCCCGCGCATCTGTATTGCCAGGCGGCGAAGCCATGATGGTGCGCAGTATTTCGGTCCGTACCCGGGTGCGAAGGCAGTGAGGGAATTGATAAAAATGACATCCGGTTTCGGGATAAGAAGGTGCAGGAAAAAACTCCCCTGCCAGCCGTGCCTTGACTACCATATAAAGCAATGCGCTGCACCCTGTCTCGGCAGGGTGACCGGAAAGGAGTACAGGGACATCATAAGTGATGTCACGGGTTTCCTGAAAGGAAATCGAAGCCTGCTTATTGAGTCGCTGGAAGCGCGGATGGAGGAACTTGCAAAGGCGAAAGAGTATGAGAAAGCGGCGCGGGTCCGTGACCAGATACATGCGCTTCGGGAGCTATCTGAAAAACAGCATGTGAACGCTGAAGGAAAAAAGCAGCAGGATGTCATTGCAGCCGCAATTTCAGGCAACACTGCTGTCATACAGGTATTCCATATTAGCGCCGGAACATTGAGGGGCAGGGATACCTTTAATGTCAGTACTGCCGGGGCGGATGAAGTTGAAGTACTGTCAGGTTTTGTGAAGCAGTATTACCAGGATATACAGCCTCCGCAGGAGATTATTGTGCCTGTGGAAATCGAAGACGGGTCTCTATCACTCTGGCTCTCGGATAACGGTTCAAAGATTAAAACACCGAGGGGCAAGACCGAGAGGGGACTTATGAACCTTGCAATAGAGAATGCGAAAATGATTGCAGGACAGCTTCGTGAAGGAAAGGGTGAAACTGCTGCCCTTACTGTTCTTAAAAGTGCGCTGTCGCTTCCTGCTTTGCCCGTGGTTATCGAGGCGATTGACATTTCAAATATCAGCGGTACGGATGCTGTTGCCTCGCTTGTGGTGTTTGAGAACGGGAAGCCTGATAAGAAAAATTATAGGCGCTTTGGGATAAAGACAGTTGAGGGCGCTGATGATGTTGGTATGATACGGGAAGTTGTGGCGCGCGCGTACATGCGGCGCAGGGATGAAGGAAAGCGCATGCCTGACCTTGTTCTTATAGACGGCGGCAGGGGGCAGTTAAATGCCGCCCTGTCAGCTCTTGGGGAGGCGGGTATTGAACTGAATGTTGCATCGATTGCAAAGCGGTTTGAACATATTTTCATCCCCGGCAGGGATGCGCCTGTTATCCTGCCGAAAGATTCACCAGCGCTTTTGCTTGTGCAAAGGAGCCGGGATGAGGCGCACAGGTTTGCATTAGCGTACCACAGGAAACTCAGGGGCAGGAAGATTCAGGAGTCGGTGCTTGATGATATTCCGGGTGTCGGCTCAAAACGGAAGCGCGCTTTGCTGCGGTATTTCGGGTCGGTTGATAAGTTGAAAAAGGCTGAACTATCAGAGATTGAAAAAGTACCGGGGATTTCAGGGAGGGTTGCTGAGGCTGTGTGGGGGTATTTCCAATCTCAACAAGGATTGTTGAAGCAGATGTAAATCCCACCAGGGTCATCCTTTCTCATCCTGGACTCCTGGTTCCAGCCTCCCGAATAACTATAATCAGAATCGGTGTTTAATTGAGGTATCATTTTACAATTTAATACCTGGCAGGATTTTCCTTTTCACTACCAGCGCAATCAGAATGACAGACGTGATAAATACCAATAGCGGAATGGCATATCCCACGAAC
>JACUTP010000227.1 GCA_014859785.1 Candidatus Methanoperedentaceae archaeon
TGATTAACTATTTATTGCACGGTTGCGATTACCTACCATGGAAGATTCAAAGGTAGAATTCAGGAAAGAATACACCCGCTGGATTAAATCCGCTGCAAGAGATATCTCCTTTACACTGAACCAGCATACCCGGGATGAACTCCGTGACATAATTTCCCGCAATGACCAATATCTAAAAGAGCCGGAATCAGTTTATGGCAGTGACGGGCTGGAAAAAGTGAAAAAACTTGTCCCTGATAATATCCTCCTTCTCTCAACAGATGCCATCGTATTCTCCCAGAGTATATTTGCTAATATTTACGGGGTTTTTGATTACGCAGTCGCCCTGAACAGGCGGTACTACCTTGGCTCGTGGTTCTCCATCCTGACTTTTAACAGGGCATACATAGAAGAAGCCACTGAAACAATGCTGGTGTACACCGTCCAGCACGAACTTCTCCAGAAGGAGATATTCGAAGAGAACATACAAAACGGGACACGTAAATTCTCCCATGGGGAAAAACGAAAAATAAGCAACGATGCCCTGAAAAAAGCAATAGAAATATCAGGCATAACACAGGATGAACTTGATAAGGAAAACAGGCTAATGCTGAAAATTTCCCATAACTCGCCCACGATCCCGAAACCGTTTGCTGAAACAGCCCTTTACTTGCATCTTGAGAAAAACATGGAATGTTTCAGGCATTTTGGTGAAAAAAGCCGGACCGGTAAAGAAGAAGATATCGGAAAAAAATTAAATCTTGATTTTAAGGAGTGGATTGGTTTTTCAACAGATACATACAGACTCTTCCTTTCAGAAGTCAAGAAAGAACTGGATTACATGGATTACGGGTACGCATGAAGATTATCGCCATCTCTGACACGCATATAAAAGACACGATATTCGGGAGACTGCAGGATAGACTACTTATGATGCTCAGGAAAGCTGACATTATAATACATGCAGGAGATTTTGTCACACAGCAGGTTTATGATGAGCTTTCAGGAATTTCAAGGCTTGAGGCAGTACACGGGAACATGGATGAGCCGGCACTTGTGCGAAAACTTACTGAAAGGAAGGTGATAAAGGCAGGTGGTTTAAGAGTTGGTATTGTGCACGAGGCGGCACTCTCAATCCAGGATACAACAGGTGCGAGGTACATGGCAAAGGAGATGGGCGCAGACCTTTTGATTTTCGGGCATATCCACAGACCTGTTATTGAACAGTCGGATGTGATTGTAGCGTGTCCCGGAAGCCCGACATCCCCAAGGCTTTCTGAACCTTCTGCACTTGAACTTATTATTGAGGATGGTGAGGTTTCAGGGCGGATAGTCACCTTCGAAGGAGCGGTTTGCGGCTCAATAAGGAGTGCGGCAACGTTTGGAAGTGATACATTCCCAGGAAACATGTAAGTAAGTATTTTATATTATTGTCACATCATGAACCCAGAAACACAGGACAGGAATAATTATGAGCATTCAAAAAGGAGATTTCATAAAAATCACATACACTGGTAAAGTCACGGAAGATGAGCGCGTTTTTGATACCACAGACAGGCAGGTGGCAAAGGACAACGAGATTTTTAACGAGAACAGGACATACGGTCCCGAAGTTGTGATTGTCGGTGCGGGGCATTTGGTTCCCGGACTTGATGAGGATTTTGTTGGCAAGGATGTGGGGTACAGGGGCAGCGTAACCCTTCCTCCGGAAAAAGCATTCGGACACAGGAACCCCGAGCTTATAGAAACAATACCGATTAAGAATTTTCCCAAGCCACCGCAGTTAGGCGCAACAGTCCAGCTTGAACAAAGGTTCGGTACAGTCGTCCGTACCATCGGAAGAATGGCAACTGTGGATTTTAACAGGTACCTTGCAGGACAGACCATATCCTACGACTATGAGATAGTTGAGAAAATCGAGGGCACAGAAGATAAGGTGAAAGGTCTTCTCACGCTTTACCTTGGTATGGAACTGCCTGTGGTTATAGAAGGGAAGGTTTTAACAATTGGAATCGAGCCAGCATTGACATATAACCAGTCATGGCTCATGGCAAAAGGCAGGATTGCCCGTGAAATCATTGATGCCACGGAAATTGACGAGGTCTTGCTTGTTGAGAGATATACCATGGAAGAAACCATAGAAGAATTCGTGCCAGAACAGGAAGGTGAACAGCAGGAGGAATAACTCCTCCTTTTAATTTTAACGATGAAAACAAAAAACCCCTTGTTCTTCGCAATTATTATTCCGCTATTTTCCCCCGGAAATGATTGAAAAGTATAGAAAATTATCGACAGCAAAACTTCTACC
>JACUTP010000036.1 GCA_014859785.1 Candidatus Methanoperedentaceae archaeon
TTTTTATGCCTGTGTCTCGCAGCGGTGATTGGAATATAATGGAGGATTTTTCTATCCTCATTCCGCCCTCAGGGATCAGTATGAAATGGACTGCACCCAAAACAAAAATAACTCTTCTTCGTGAACTTGATAATGGAAAAAGTTCAGCACAGGTATGTCGAGAAAACGGTATCCATCCCTTAATGCTCTCCAAATGGAAACGGGAATACAAAGAAAATCCCGTGATAGCATTCAGCGGCAATATCAGCAAACCAGAAGCAAAATTAGCAGAATCAGGACGTCTTATAGGTCAGCTATATGCTGAAAATGCTGATAAGCAGCTTACTTTGATACTTCGTTATTGTGGCATTGAAAGAACTATTGAAACAGTTATGAATGTCTATTCAAGTCAGGCACTTGATCCCCATGTCAATAGATATCGATTTAGGGAAGACTGGTGGTCTTAACCGATGACCAATGTAGATGTATTGGACAATACCTTCGCCAGCAAAGTATAAAAAAAAATCCTCTATTTATTCGGCTTGAAAAATAAATTTTTTCAGTGATTATTATCAAACATATTGAGTCATTTATAAAATTCCATAACAAATCCTTTTTTATCCCTTACCACATTTAACACACGAAAATGAACATCCCTGACCTTGACCTGCCGGAAACCGTCAAACAATTCTACCTCAATTCAGGCATAACCACCCTTTACCCGCCGCAGGCATACGCCATAAAAGAAGGGCTTCTTGAAGGAAAAAACATCGTTGCAGCCATACCCACAGCATCAGGCAAAACACTCCTTGCAGAATTCGCAATGCTGCGCTCAATAATGAAAGGAGGCAAGGCGCTTTACATCGTACCCCTGCGCGCTCTGGCATCTGAGAAATATGAGCGATTCAGGGGTTTTGAGAGCATAACAAAACCTGACGGCAGGAGCATAACAGCAGGCATAGCAACAGGCGACCTTGATTCAAAAGACGAGTATCTTGGAAAGTACGACATAATCGTTGCAACATCAGAAAAAGTGGATTCGCTTTTACGGAACAGGGCACACTGGCTGGATGAAATTACCGCAATAATCGCAGACGAGGTGCATCTTATCGACTCGCCTGACCGCGGACCGACACTTGAAATCGTGCTTGCAAAACTCATGCGAAACCATCCACAGATAGTCGCACTTTCAGCAACTATCGGCAACGCAGATGAGATTGCACGGTGGCTTGGCGCTGAACTTGTTTTGAGTGACTGGCGCCCGATTGACTTAAAAGAAGGTGTTTTCTTTGGCGATGCAATAAATTTCAAGGACAGCCAGCGCAAGGTAAAAAAACTGCACAGTGACAGCACGTTATCCCTCGTGGCAGATACGCTGATTGAAGGCGGACAGTGTCTTGTTTTTGAAAGCAGCCGCAAGAATACCGAAGGTCTGGCAGCACGAATCGGCAGTGCAATTTCGTCCTTGTTAGACACTGAAACAAAGGGAGAGCTGGCTCTTCTTGCAGATTCAATCGGAGAGTCAAGCGAAGTTGATACCGCAACAAAACTTGCCAGATGCGTTCAAAACGGCAGTGCATTCCACCATGCAGGTCTCATCTCAGAGCAGCGAAAACTCATCGAAGACGGCTTCCGCAGAGGTACAATCAGGGTCATAACAGCAACACCCACACTGGCAGCAGGACTGAACATGCCGGCGCGCAGGGTTATTATCAAGGGATACAAACGGTACGATAGTAATTTAGGCATGATGCCAATACCCGTGCTTGAATACAAGCAGATGGCAGGAAGGGCTGGACGCCCCGGACTTGACCCGTATGGTGAATCCGTACTTGCTGCTAAGAATTACGATGAATTAGAGGAACTCATGCAGCATTATGTCAGTGCCGGTGCCGAGAACATCTGGTCAAAACTCGGTACGGAAAACGCACTGCGCACGCATATCCTTTCAACCATTGTAACAGGTTTTGCCAGCAGCATGGAAGAACTGCTCGAGTTCATGGGCGCTACATTTTATTCATACCAGCAGGAGCCGTGGAGCCTTCGGGCTGTTATTGAAAAAGTTATCGGATTCCTTGTTGAAAAGAAAATGATTATTGAAAAACACGGTCTTTTTCCCACTGAACTTGGGGGTATTGTATCACGTTTGTATATTGATCCGCTGTCAGCATCCATTATTATCGAAGGCATGGAAAAAATAGAAAAAAAACACATACTTTTCACGGACCTGACGCTCCTGCAGCTTGTAAGCAGCACACCTGACCTGCGTTCGCTGTACCTTCGCTCAAAGGATTACGAAATTTTTGGTGAAATGGTGGCTGAACATAATTCAGAGTTCGTGCATGTTCCAAAACTGTCAAGTTCGGCTTACGAATGGTTCCTGTCAGATGTAAAGACAGCCTGCGTGATGCTTGACTGGATAAACGAAGTAAAAGAAGAAGACATCATACGGAAATTCGGAGTAGGGGAAGGCGACATCCGCGCCCTTGCAGAAAACACAACATGGCTTGTCCATTCAATGGCAGAACTCGGGAAATTCCTTAAAATGCCATCAGCCAAAAAAGCCGGGGAACTTGTCAGGCGCCTGGAATACGGTGCAAGCCCGGAACTTCTTGAGCTGCTGCTGGTAAAGGGTATCGGAAGGGTGCGTGCCCGCAAGCTGTACAACGCAGGGTACAGGGACATTGAAGGACTTAAGAAATCAGAACCGGAGGATGTGGCAAAAATAGTCGGCACAAAAACAGCCATGAAAGTCCTGAAACGTATCGGTGCAAAGATTGATTCTCCGGAACATATGGTAAATGAACGCCGTGAACAGAATGAACAGCGAAGCCTCGGTGATTTCAGGTAACTTTAATATATATATGACCATAAAAGATGTCAGTGATAATTTGAGTTATGTGGGAAATCTTCTATATGGCAGTTATGAAACCCTGCTTACCAGTGAAATAAAAGGCAAGTCCATACCATCGCATGTTGCAATAATCATGGATGGCAACAGGCGGTTTGCAAAAAAACACGGACTTGCGCAGTATTACGGTCATTTCAGGGGGGCGAATACCACAGAAAAGGTTCTTGACTGGAGTTTTGATATCGGGGTAAAGCAGCTCACTGTTTATGCATTTTCCACCGAGAATTTTGGAAGGTCGGAAGAAGAAAAAAACCGGCTTTTTGAACTTATAGGTCTCAAGTTTGATGAGCTTTGTGATGATGAGCGCACCCATGAACGCAGAATGAGGGTCAGGGCTCTGGGTAATACCAGCCTCCTTCCTTCGTCCCTGAAGGCATCCATAAAACACGCCGAGGAATTGACACGGAATTACGATGGCGTGTACCTGAACGTGGCTCTGGCATATGGCGGGAGGCAGGAACTTGTGGACACTGCAAGGGAACTGGCATCCAAGGTAAAAAACGGTGAACTTTCAGTTGATGATATTGATGAAGAAACAATTTCCAGCCACCTGTATCCCTCAACTGGCTCAGTGCCGTATGTTGACCTGATTATCAGGACAGGCGGAGATGAGCGGTTATCAAACTTCCTGCCATGGCAGGCAAACGGGAATGAATGCGCTGCTTACTTTTGCGCCCCGTTCTGGCCAGAGTTCAGGAAGATTGACTTATTAAGAGCAATACGAACATACCAGACACGTGAGCATGAAAGAAATAAAAATACCGTTATCCGTATTGTCAGGCTGTTGGGTTACTACGGGAAAGTCGAAGCTGAAGATGTTATACGTATATCTGCCAGTTTAATCAATATCCCAAAAAACGAGGTCACCAAAATACTCAGGGAACTTGCATACCATGATGTCATGCTGCAAAATATGATTAAATGGTAGTCTTACCGGCGCTGTTATTATTTTACTTCCCGAATCGCCGCTGTCGCTTCTGGAAATCCCTTATAACTCTTAAAAAATCAACTTTCCTGAAATCCAGCCAGTTAACATCTGTAAAATACAATTCTGAATAAACGGACTGCCATATAAGAAAATCTGTCAGTCTTTTACCCCCGGCTCTTATTACAAGGTCAGGTTCGGATTTAAACAATAAACGGGATTCAATTGTTTCCTCATCAATATCTTCAGGAGCAAGGCTGCCGTTTTCTACATATTTCATTATTTCTTTTAAGGCGCGGGTCAGTTCATACTTCCCGCCAAAGCCAAGGGAAATATCAACCTGCATCCCATCGCCGCCGTATTCTTTTACTTCTTTATCCCCCCTTGTTATTACATTTATATTGTGCGTCATGCTGAAAAGCCAGGGCGGAATCTCCTGTGATAATTTCCCGCATATATTTTTACTCATCTGCTCATCAACTTCGATTATATTGATATATACCGTAACTGTTTTCAGTCCGGTTTCATTACACCATGAAACAAAGGATGAAAGTTTTTTAAAATTCATATCAGCAAGCAGGTCACTCTCAGCAAGCGCAAGGACGATATGTTCAGGCAGCTTTTGTTTTTTTATTACGTTCTTGATGATCCGTTCATATAATACTGATACTGGGTCCATTGTCCCGAGATTGGATTGGAAGGATAAAGTATTTGGGTTTTAGCATAGATTGTGTGTACAATGAGGCTGTCGCAGGATTATAAAAAAGAAGCAATCAATATCCTGATTGGATTCTCAGTATTGCTATTTCCATTTTTTGAAACATCTTACCTGCTTCTGGCTTTCCTTGCAGGAACACTGGTTGTATCGCGTATCAATCCTGATTCGGATATTTTCAAATTCCTTGCCAGGGATTCAGAAACACGGTCAGGAAAACTCACAGGTCTTGTCCAGCTTTTTATCACAACCGGTATTTTACTTCTTGTAAGCCTCATACTCGGAGAGGAGCGTTTTCCCCTGTTCATTATCGGTAGCGCTCTTGCAATCACCGCTTTCGGGCAGGGTGCAACAGGTATTTTCAGCTTTATAGAACACATGTATAAGCCCGATACGCCAGAGTCACGGCACAGGCTTGCTTCTGCAAAATCAAGTATTGTGTTCCTGACAGCGGGCGGAAGCTTTGCGTTTCTTGCAAGCGCATGGATATGGATGTGGGGCAACACACTGTCTAATGAGAGTTTCGGCATGCTTTTTTTCCTTGCAATTCTCGGGGCAATCACAGGCGCCCTGCTTGGCTCAATAATAATCAGCGAGGAAAATATCATCTTACCCTTCGGTTCGGCAATGACCATGCTGCTTTTCTATACATTCGGTTTCAGTTATTATGTCGAAACATGGTACCTTGTAAAAGTCCTTTTTTTAGCGTTTGCCCTCGGATACCTTGCATACAAGGTGCGAATTGCTGACATCTCCGCAATGTTAAGCGCAACGCTTCTCGGTGTTGTGATAATTATTTCAAGCGGGTTGGACTGGTTTTTTATACTTCTTAGCTTCTTTTTACTCGGCGGAGTATTTACCCGTTACAAATACAGCTATAAACTGGCGCGGGGCATTGCAGAGGGAAAAGGCGGGGTGCGCGGATACAAAAACGTGTTCAGCAATTCCCTTGCAGCTCTTTCATTGTCTGTGGCTTACGGTGTGTTTCCCTCCCACGGTGAAATCCTGCTGGCAGCATTTCTTGGTTCGGTTGCGACTGCTGCAGGTGACACGCTTGCAAGCGAGATAGGGGAGACATACAGGGGTGAGCCGCGGATGATTACGACGTTTAAAAAAGTTCCTGCCGGCACAGACGGCGGGATTTCAATTCTCGGTGAGGGAGCATCACTTTTCGGGTCATCTGTTATTGCACTCCTTGCGTTCATGTTCATCCATAATGATATTAACCTCGTAGCTGCCGTAGTTGCAGGAGGGTTTATAGGAACAAACATCGATAGTGTGTTCGGTGCGACGTTCCAGCAGAAAGGCTACCTTTCGAACAATGGCGTAAACCTTTTTGCAACCATTTCCGGTGCGCTTATATCCGGGATAATTTATTACATGTTGGGCTCGTAGTATAGTCCGGATATTACGTGGGCCTCCGGAGCCTATAACCCGGGTTCAAATCCCGGCGAGCCCGCTTTTAAAATCCAGCATGAATCATCCGGCGCGCGATGAGGGGAAAATAGATTATCAGGAAATAAACTGGTTCTTTGTTAAAAATCAAATAGGGAACTCTGGGATTTTACCTCCTTTTTCGGCTTCTTCCTGTCCTCTTTCACGACTTCAGGTTCTGGGCTTTCAACAGGTGCAGATGAACTTCCTGCCGTGAAACCGCCGAATACCTCTATTTCGTGCTCGGTCTCTTTTTCAACCAGCGCCTGCGCCTCATCATATATCTTCGTGACTTTTTTTGTTGTGGGTTTTGTCTCAAGAAGATAAGCAATCTCTTCAGGTTCAAGCCCCAGGAGCGCCGAAACCTTCGGGGCATATTCCGTATCATCCATCAATACCCTGAAAAAAGGAAACAGCTCAGAACGGGTAAAACTCATGGAAACGTGGCAATGTATTCCGATTTTTTTTGCAGTCGAATCACGTACCTGCCTCATACCTTTTGTCTGCCCGAGTTTCCTCCACAGTGACGGGGGCTGGAATTTCACGAATCCTGAATACCTGTGTGAGCGAGCCACTACCATGCCTGCTGTCATAAGGAGTCCCGCATATCTCCACATATTGTAATTCTGCCTCACCCTCACCCTGCCCAGGAAGACTGAGGCTCTTGACAGGTAATAGAACCCGCTCTCAAGGTCTTTTTCTTTTGTATACTGGAAAGGCAGGTTCTCATCTATCCAGTTGATTAAGTCCTCAGGATTCTCGTCAAGGTTAAATGTCGCACGGTGCGCTTCGATTGCATTTGTTCCCATGAAAATCTTTGCCAGCACTTTGAAAATATTTTCTTTGGTGTCCCGCTCCCCTGTAACTAAATCATCCAGTCCAATCCTTGTTTTTCCCTGTGCAACTGCCTGCAAATCGTTTATTGCACTTCGCAGGTCGCCGCTGGCATTCTCGGCAATTTTTTCAATAACACCCATATCACACACTATGTTTTCCGATTCCACAATCTGCCTGAGAACCGGTATCATTGACCTTGACATCATGGAATTGAACCGGATGGGTTTGCATGCACCCCTAAGCCCCGGTGATATATCATAGAGTTCGTTTGCGATGAGGATAATGGGCTGGCTTGATTTCTTGATAAGTTCAAGAATTGCACGCTCGCCTCCCCTGTCAGCATTGCCGTGGATATTGTCTGCCTCGTCAAGTATCACAAGGCGTTTTGTCCCGCCGCTGCTGAGGGTACTCATCTGTGAGGCAGAACCTGCCACTTTTTCAATGATTCCTGCTGTGCGCTGGTCGCTTGCATTTAACTCGATAACTTCCCAGTCCATGTCACGACCAAGAGCATGCGCCGTTGTGGTCTTGCCGATTCCAGCCCTGCCGTACAGGACAACGGCCCGCTCTTCGGGAATGCCGTGCTTCCATTTATTAGCCCAGCTCATGAGCTCTTCAATGGTTTTATTATGCCCGGCTACCCGGGAAAGTGTCTGCGGACGGTATTTTTCTGTCCAGTCAAGTTCGCTCATGAGTGCTCTGGAATATCTTTTAACATCCGGATAAGTTGCTTATATTATTTATTATGCTATGTGTACGCAAGTCCTTACTTAAACCTGGAAAGAGTCCCGCAAACCATTTCCACTGTATCCCTTACTGTCTTTAAACCTTCTTCATCAGAATCCACAGGCTTAACGGCAATTCCTCCGAAATGCGCCATATCGCCAACAACAACCATACCGTGGATGTGCATCCATGAATGGATTGCATGGATTGTGAATTCCTGCCCCCCGTTCCTTGAGCCGCCAATTGCAACAGCTCCCCCGACCTTGCCCTTCAGCAGGAAACCGTTTCTCCTCAGCAGGACGGAACGGTCAAACAGCGCCTTTAACTGGGCTGAAACGCACCCGAAAAATACGGGAGAACTTACAATAAACGCATCCGATGTTTCAAGGGTTTCATAAATTCCAGCCATGTCATCATCAATACTGCATTCCCTGCCATTTCTACAGGCACCGCAGTCTGTACACGGTGAAACTTCAAGCTGTGAAATAAAGATTTTCCCGGTTTCAAATCCTTTTTCTTCTGCCATTCCAAGTGCAAGGTCAATTATCCTTTCATTATTCCCGCCAATGTTCGGACTTCCTGAAATACCCGTAATTTTCATGTGCATCACAACGACTTTAAACGATTTAATAACTCCTGAATACTCCCGCACATCGTAACTGAGCGCTCTATCATGAGGTTTACCCTGCCTTCATCACCAAGTGTCCTGAAATCCGTCCTCAGACCGAAAACAGGTATTCCTTTTGAATAAGCATACCCTATCTCCCATGCTGTTCCTGAATCTATATCAGCGCCGTCAAGAACAGCAACCATGAGTTCAGAGGTGTCTATTGCCTCCAGGTTCTTGGTAAAAATAATGTGCTGCCTGTTTTTTATATACTTTACGTTATTCGAATCCTCTTGCGGCAGGAAAACATCCTGTCCTGTTTTTTTAATCTCATCCCTCAGTTTACAGTTAAATTCTTTCTCTGCATCCGAAAAAAGCGGCGCTGCAAGATAAACACGTCTCATGAACCCAGAATAGTCCCTGATAAGCAAATAAGTTTTCTTAACCAGGACATTCGGTAGTCTTAAATCTTGTTAATACAATGGTGTCCGCGTGATTTCCCCTGATATTATTATAGTAAGGTATGACGAACTGGCACTGAAAAGCAAGAAAGTCAGGTCAAGGTTTGAACAGGTAATCGTAAAAAACATAAAAGCCATGCTTGATGCAGATGGTTGCAGGTACTCTGGCGTAAGCCGCGAGATGGGGCGGATTTTCATACACACGGATGATGCGAGTGCCGTTAAAAGCTCAGCAAAGGTATTCGGCGTGGTTTCCACAAGCCCTGCATGGACATGCGAGCCGACCCTTGAGTCAACTGCGAAACTGTGTGCCGATCTGGCAGGCGGCTTCATCCATGAAGGCGAGTCTTTCGGGATAAGGGCGCGAAGGGCAGGAACACATGATTTCACATCCCGTGACATTGGTGCTGCATGCGGGGATGCAGTTTATAAAAAACTCAACGGAAAAACAGGTGTTGACCTCACCAACCCAGACCGCGAGATTTTCGTGGAAGCCAGGCAGGAAAAGGCGTATGTTTTCACGGAATCAGTGAAAGGCGCTGGAGGTCTGCCGCTTGGAACTCAGGGCAAGATGGTGGCGCTTATTTCCGGAGGGATTGACTCGCCCGTGGCAGCGTGGATGATGATGAAACGGGGTTGTGAGATAATCCCCCTGTACCTGGACAACGAGCCGTTCTCGGATGAGACGACACGGGAGCGGGCGATGGAGTGTATTGACATACTCCAGAAATGGTCACCGCAGAAAAAATTCACGGTTTATGAAGCGCCGCACGGAGACAGCCTTCTTGCTTTCCTTGAAAAATGTAACAACAGGCTGAACTGTGTTTTGTGCAGGAGGATGATGTACAGGATAGCATTTAAAGTCCTGGAACTTGAAGGAGCGCACGGGATAATCACAGGCGCCTCCCTCGGTCAGGTAGCCTCCCAGACATCGCAGAACATGCTCTCAGAAATGTACGGCATGGAATACCCGATATACCATCCGCTTATCGGGATGGATAAACTGGAGATTACAAACATTGCACGAAAAATCGGGACTTTTGAACCTTCAACAAAACCTGCTACATGCTGTCTGGCAGTGCCAGAATACCCTTCAACCGCTGCAAAAATCGAGGAAGTAGTGAAGGCAGAGGAAAAAATTGCAGTTCCCTCACTTGTGGAAGCTTCCATGAAGAATATCAAGAAATCATGCGGAGCAATTTTATCAACAACTAACTCAAAACAAACTCATAACGAACTCATATAATAGTTCGTGGAGTTCGTTATGAAAGTCAAACTGCGACGTAACACCCATTTTGAATCTGTGACAGGCAATGTATCAAAATGATTCTTCTTACAATCTTGCTGGTATCCATAGAAACACCAATGAAACTTATTACCTTTAAAGCCATTAATCCAACCGGTGATTCCCATCAGCAAAACACCATCCATCCTCATAGCAGGTACTGGCAGCGGCGTTGGTAAAACAACCGTATCAATGGGACTGATGGCAGCCCTGGGCAGCAGATACAGGGTACAGCCTTTCAAGGTAGGACCTGACTTTATCGACCCGTCCCATCACACAGCGATATGCGCTCGACCCTCAAGAAACCTTGACAGCTACATGATGGGAGAAAAAGGTGTTCTTGAGACTTTCACCCGCGCTTCATCGGATGCCGGTTTTTGCGTGATAGAAGGAGTCATGGGGCTGTATGACGGCATTGATTCCACGGAAACCGCAAGTACCGCCCATGTTGCAAAAATCCTTGGCATCCCCGTACTGCTTGTAATCAATGCCAGCGGCGTCTCGCGAAGTGTTGCTGCTGTTGTAAAGGGATTCATTGAATTTGACAGTGTGAATATAAAAGGCATCATCCTGAATAACATCGGAAGTGAGCGCCATGCCAGGCTTATCAGGGATTCACTAACAAATGCTGGAATCACAATACCTGTAGTCGGGGCGCTCCCGAAATCAAAAGACCTCACAATCCCTTCGCGCCACCTCGGTCTTCACATGGCAAATGAGATGAAACAGGATATGTCCGCTCTTCCAGGCTTTATCGAAAAACACCTGGACATGGATGCTGTAATATCAATAGCATCAGGTTTCATCCCTCCGGACGCTGAAATAAATGAACCTGGTGAAAGGTTTAGCGTAAATATTGGCATTGCGTGGGACAGCGCGTTCTGTTTCTATTACAGGGACTCCTTCGATGAACTGAGAAGTCTTGGCGCGGAGCCTGTTTTTTTCAGTCCAATGTGCGATGAACTGCCTGATGTTGACGGTATTTACCTTGGCGGCGGATACCCTGAGCTGCATGCTTCGGAACTTGAAACTTCCAGAACGCGCCATATCATAAAAAAAGTAGCAGAAGACGGCATGCCTATAACAGGCGAGTGCGGGGCACTGCTTTATCTCGGGGAGGAACTTGAAACAGACAGGACGTTTAAGATGGCTGGACTCCTGCCCTGCAGTTCAAGGATGACCGGAAAACTCCAGGCACTTGGTTACACGGAAGCCGAATCAGTCTGCGATACGCCGCTTGCAGGGAAGGGGAACATTGTGAGGGGACATGAGTTCCATTATTCCATTACAGAATGCGACAGGGATGCCGTATTTGCATATAATATGCGGCGCGGGAAAGGTATCTCTGGAGGGAAAGACGGTCTGGTTGAGCATAACACAGTTGCAAGCTACATGCATACGCATCCAGCATCGGTTTCGTTTGCCCGTTTCCTGCACTCATGCAGCAGGTACAATAAAAGGTAAGCATGTATAATGTTAGAAAATAATTTAAGCAATAGGATAATGTTTGAGCCTGAATAAAACATGGATGAGCTTACCAGAATTAAACAGTTGAAAAAAGAAAAGAATGCGATAATCCTGGCACATAATTACCAGCGCGGTGAAGTACAGGATGCGGCTGATTTTGTTGGCGATTCATTTGGTTTGAGCCAGGAAGCAGCATCACATGACGCTGATGTGATTGTTTTTTGCGGCGTGGATTTCATGGCAGAAAGCGCAGCTATACTCAGTCCTGAAAAAACGGTACTGATGCCTGAATTAAGCGCCCAGTGCCCGATGGCTGCCATGATAACACCTGACTCCCTCATTAAAGAAAAGGAGAAATATCCCGGTGCTGCGGTTGTATGCTATGTGAATACCTCGGCTGCCGTCAAGGCAGAGAGTGATATTTGCTGTACGTCTGCAAATGCCGTAAAGGTCGTGGAATCGCTTGAGGAAGACGAGATTATATTTGTCCCTGACAGGAACCTTGCATCATACGTTGCACGATATACCGGTAAGAAAATCATCCCGTGGAGAGGGTACTGCCCTACACATGAAATGATACTTCCCGGTGACATATTGCTGGAAAAGGAAGATCATCCTGATGCGGAAATACTTGTACATCCCGAATGCAGACCTGAAGTTATTGACCTTGCGGATAAGGTACTCAGCACATCAGGTATGTTAAAGTATGCAAGCCAGTCAGGAACCCCGGAGTTTATCATAGGCACTGAAATCGGGTTGATTCACAGGTTAAGCCTTGAAAACCCCGGAAAGACCTTTATCCCCGCGACAAGATTTGCAGTCTGCCCGAACATGAAGATGAATACTCTTGGCAGTATTGTCAGGGCACTTGAAAATAACGAGCATGTAATAGAAGTCCGGGAAAGTGTCAGGGTGAAAGCCAGGATTGCGCTTGACGGGATGCTGGAAGTAGGGCGCGGGGATTGATGAATGTTTATTTTGAACTTATAAGGTATCGCAACTGTGCCATGGCAGGACTGGCTGCTGTAATCGGTGCTGCCATAGCTTATACTGCCACAGGTGCACCGCCATCCAGCGCTGTCTGGATGTTTCCTGTCTTCCTGGCAGTATTTCTTGCAACAGGTGCGGGAAATGCAATTAACGATTATTTTGATGTAAATATAGATGCAATAAACCGCCCTTCGCGCCCGATACCTTCAGGCAGGATTTCAGGAGTTCTGGCATCCAGGACAGCATTCGTATTATTCGCAGCCTCAATCATGGTTTCATATTTCATCGGCGAATGGAAGGTTCCTTTAATGATTGCTGTTTTTAACTCGGTGCTGCTTTATTTTTATGCAAAATCCTTAAAGCGGAAAGTTTTTGTCGGTAACCTGGGCGTTGCCTACCTCAGCGGCTCTGCATTCCTGTTCGGCGGCTCTGCCTATGGCATGAAGGGCATCGAGGTGACAGTTGTCCTTTTCCTGCTTTCGATGCTTGCAACCCTTGCCCGCGAGATAGTAAAAGCCATCGAGGATGTAGAAGGAGACAGGAAAGACGGTGCTGTGACCCTGCCGGTCCGCATTGGTGAGCGGTATTCGGCTTATATTGCCTCCCTTGCCGGGATTCTTGCAGTACTCCTGAGTCCTGTTCCGTACATTGTCGGGCTTTTCAACGAGAACTATTTGTTTGCCGTTGCTCTTGCCGATGTGTTCTTCCTGTATGCAGTGTTCCTGATAACAGACAGGCAGCCTGCAAAGTCATCAAAATATTTTAAGGTGGCAATGTTTTTTGGCTTGCTGGCTTTTATTGCAGGAAGTTTCCTGAAATAGCTAAAGGACGCCTTTTGTGCTTGGAACGGTCGTGCCTGTTATCCTGGCTGCCCTTTTTAGCGCAATGCCGAATGCCTTAAACAGGGCTTCGATTTTGTGGTGGTCGTTATCTCCTGAGACATCCATGTGCACGTTAATACCTGCATTGGATGCAAGTGACTCGAAGAAATGCCTGGTATTCTGAGGACTGAAACCGCCTATTTTCGTTTCAGAAAAGGACGCATTGAAGACAAGGTAACTTCGCCCGCTTATATCCACGGCTGCCGATGCAATGGCTTCATCCATTGGAACGCGTGCCTCACCGAACCGCTCGATGCCCTTCTTGTCGCCGAGAGCCTTGCCAATTGCATTACCGAGTGTTATTCCCACATCTTCTATTGTGTGGTGGTCGTCAACGCTAAGGTCGCCTGATGCCTTTACCGTAAGGTCAAAGGAGCCATGCCTTGCAAATGAGTTCAGCATGTGGTCGAAAAAAGCTATGCCTGTGTCTATATCCGTGTTGCCTGAACCGTCAATAGTTATTTTCAGTTCGATATCCGTTTCGTTTGTCTTGCGGGTGAGTTTTGAGCCCCTCATGGTCTGATTATATTAATTGGTTGGAATATAAAGGTTTTGGATATGTTGACCTTCTTCGTAAGGTTATATTTAGCAA
>JACUTP010000228.1 GCA_014859785.1 Candidatus Methanoperedentaceae archaeon
CGGCATACTGCCCGTTAACAAACAAATCAAGCGTTACCTCGTAAGTACCTGCCAGGCTTTTTCCTTCCATTTCCGCCTGAGTACTGAAAACGGCACTGATTCCTTCAATTGATTCAGGCTTAATCTCCTTGTTAAAGTTAATTGTAAAAGTCCTTGTTTTCTTTTTATCACTCATTGTTTTCAGGAAAAGGTTTGCCAGGAAATCATCGAGCTTGACCACTTTTGCTTTTATTTCAACTGTTTCATTGTTGATGGTCTCGTTTCCTGTATTTGCAACCAGAAGTTTTGCCGTGACTTTTTCCCCTGCAATGTAATTGTCCCTGTCGAATTCCACTTCAACAATTTTACCGTCAAGGTTGGGATTTGTACGCTCGTATTTTTTGTCAGCGTTAACATTCTCATTCGATGAATCTGAATCGATACATCCTGATAAACCAATTATTAATATAAATAATATTACTGGAAGGATTTTTTTCATCCGATCACCTTAATAATTTATGGTAGCATTGTTTAAAAATATTACCCTTGAATTACGAAAATTATCGCCTCACTTCTCGCCCAGCTTTGCTTTCACAACCCTCAGCATCCCGTGGTCGCCCAACCAGACACGCTCTACTTCCACAAGCTCAATCCTTTTTTTGAAAAACGGAGCATCAAGCACAAGTGTTTCATATTCCCCGCCTTCCCCTGCAATATGAATCCTGTACTTTTTGTGAAGCGCTAACAGGTCATCTATAAGCCTATCATCAAAACGGCGCCCGAGCCATGATTCATCAAGTCCCAGGGCCGCAACCTTAACCATCCTAATATCCATGCACACTGCCATCTCACGCACAAGGCTCTCAGGCTCATTATGCCACAGTGGCGCATACAGCTTTAGCCCGAGTTCATCACATATGTTCCTGACACGGGATTCCTGGTACCCTGACTCGATAGCACCAGCAATAACCCCGTCCACTTCAACATGCGACAGCGCACGCTTAAGGTCAGAAAGCTCTTTCTCCTTCTCGCCTGAACTTGTCTCTGTAACCAGCGGAATCCCGCAAGCCCGTGAAACCACCCCGGTCAGGTGGATATTCGCAGAATGGAACATGTACGAATCCATGTTATCAGGTATAATTGTAACAAGATGCGTCACCTCATGCCCCGCCTCAAGAGCCCTCTGGATAGAAAACATCGAATCCTTGCCGCCTGATATAAGCGCTGCAAGTTTCATACCATAACCCTCACTTCTTCGAACTGATTTCTTCAACCTCAATGACGTTCAGGGACGCATCCCTCAACGCTTTCCCGATAGTTGCTTTCGCAATCCTCGCACCATGTTCCTCACTCTTGGCTTCGTAAACTTTCATCTCAAGAAGAACCCCTACAAGCGCAGTATCAGCCGCAAGGAATACGCTGTCAAATGACTCACCGCAGGCAGGACATCTTGTTGTCCCAACCTCGATTTCCACAAAGTTCAAATCAGGATTCAGCTTCTTCCCAATCTCGGAAATGGCAATCCTCATAGCATCTTCAACAGTTTCAACATCCTTCACAAGCCATGCGGCTTCAAGCGTTACCAGGTAATTTGTCATTTAATTATTCCTCTTCAAATATTTTCAAACTGTAAACAGTGTCTCATCACTTACTTTAAACACACCAAGCTTCACTCCCGCATCCAGCCACGCATGACCATAGCTGAAGCACACAAGTGCGTTTACCAAATCGTTTTCCCCGACAAAATGCAAACCGTCATTGTAGTAGGATTCTGCCATGCTGGAAAAATCATCAGCAACACTCCTCAGGTGTGACTCTTCCTGCGGCGCCACATCAAAAGACGAAAGTGCCCTTTTCAGCATGTCCTCATACCTCTTAACCTTATCATCAAGAACAGCGGTTTGTTTCATTTTATTGTAAGATTCAGGCGAAGATATGTAAATCTTTCTTAATTGCGACCGCTTTTTCCCTATGGCGTCAATTAACCCCTGAATTTTGGATTCGAGATTTTATGACGAATAGGAAACTGACCATGAATCAAATGATTCAAAGATAAATATGAAAACCACAATAGCCTTAATACTTTTCACTTACAGCACATGGGACGAATACCAGGTAAGGAATAAGGATTCACTTCGGCAGGTAATAATAGAAAATGTAGAGAGGTTCCGAAATTGTCGAAAGCCTCAAAATGGTTACAGGGTGTATCAATGTCCGGAATGTGTAAAAAGAGGAATTGATAAAGAAAAGTTACTCAGTGATATTCAACACATGAAACATCGGGGAGAAGCATATGA
>JACUTP010000229.1 GCA_014859785.1 Candidatus Methanoperedentaceae archaeon
AATATCGGGAATATTCTTAAGTTGTTTAAGGAATGCGATGAAAAGTATAAGTTCCTGGTCAAGCCTGCTGTGATTTATTCTTAAATTGTCAATAATCTCGTTAATCTTCAATCCGATATCAGGTCTGTGAACCAGCACAAGCATGTTTGCTGTTGCTTTTGCGTCATACAGGTGACCGTTTGTTTCAAGAAGAGAGAAAAGGCTTTTTTTCAGTTTTTCTATCGCCTCCTTATTCCTGTAATTATGGTACAGGATTATAGTCTCTCTATCAATGTCAACCCTGTCAACTACGCGGGATGTTTCATATACATCTTTTATGAGGGGAAGAAGTTCACCAAGCGATATTTCGGTTACCGGTTTTCTTGCCAGGTTTTCAATTATAATTTCCCCCATCGGAGTTCTGGCGGCAAGTAAATCCTCAAAGTAATTCCTGTGAACCGTGACCATATTGTAATTACTGAGCTTGTGCCTGTCAAGTATCTTTTTCCAGAATCCAATCCTGCTTTTAATTGTATTTACCGGTTCATCCATACACCCAAAAAACTTTACAAGGCTTTTCTCCCCGTCATTTTTGTTCGATTTTGAGAGTTCAACCCTGATACAATTACTTGAATTCATAACCGATTTTACTTCCAGTGGGGAATGTTCGGGTGAGTTCCTGACAAGGAAATGTGAAACAAGGCTTGCTACCAGCTTTGTTTTCATGGAAGCGCCTTTTATCTCGACCATCGCGTCAATAGGAGAGGAATCGTTATCGTATTTTATGTCAATATTGACACCCCATCCGAGCTCCTCAAACCTGTTATTAAGGAACTTCTCGAATTCCCCCATTGAATTTATTAATCGTTTATCTATTGTTTCCGAAAGGATATTATCCGGAATCAGGAACCCGTCCATCCCGGTAAGCATCCACCTGAAGAGGGGGTTGTCTACCTGAGATGAGTCGCCTTTTGAATTATATTTTCCTGCCTGGTCAATGATTTCCCTTATTGCCGCACTGAAATTGTTGTTATGTTTCCGGACATATGGCTCGATTTTCCGGATACAGTCGTTGTCCAGGGATATATGTCTTGTAATAATCATGGTCGTATGTACATTTAAATTATCCAGATCCTGTTCCTTATGCCTGTTACTTTTTCATCTCATTCCTGATTTCTGAATAAAGGAGTTCTTTTTCCCTCCTGAGAGCTTCTTCACGCCTGGCAATGGATTTCATAGCGTTGGCAGGTTTTACTATCACACTAATCTGGTTCTTCCTTTCCTGCATGTATTTCCAGAGTCCGTGCAACATATAGGCACCGAAAACCGCAGGAATCAGGAACAGCCACCCTATCACAAAAGCTATAAAGCTATTTGCGGGAAAGGCATATGCACTCCCGGCTCCAACCACAACAACTACTGCACCCATGACATACTTTGTCCAATTTTCCATACTATACCACCTCTTTATGTTCTAATTGCTATTATCTAATGCCAACAGTAAAAAAATATTTGACATATGGTTGAGGTAAATTGTTAAAAAATAGCAGGATATGGCATAAATGCATGAATTTGCCATTTTAATGCCATATGCCTGGCATTAATATTAACAAATTGGCAAAAAATACTGTCATTCATTTCATTGAATTAGCAGGTGTTTAATGTATTTTTATGGTAACCTCACAACATTTATCCCCACGGGACAGTAGTTTTTCGATTTTCAACTCTGCTTTATTCCCGAAAGCGTAATTCAATGCCCCTTTAAATGCTTCTCTTGCGGTATGGCAGATGTATGTATTAAATGAATTATCTTCTCTGGTAATATTACATGTTTTAATCTGGTACCGCATTGTGTCCCCATTAAGGTTCCATTCGCTTTCCCGCTGGAGTCTTGAGTCGATTATATCCATGGCTTTTTTGAACGATTCAGGATTCCATATCGTATTTTCATTATCTTTTTCATATTCCTGCATCAGTGACCTACCCAATCTTCTTCCCAGTGAAGTCAGGGACATGGGAATATCAGGAAGGTACTTGAGGTCCTTTAAAAAAGTCATGAACATTAACATTTCATAATCTATCCGGTTCTTGTTTGTTTTAAGGTTGTTGACAATCTCGTTTACTTTTGAACCAATATCCGGACGATGAGTAAAGACTATCATGTTGGCTGTTGACCTGGCATCATACAGGTGACCATTGGATTCAAGAAGTGAAAAAAGGCTTTTTTTCAGTTTTTCAATTGATTCTTTGTTCCTGTAATTATGGTATAATATAA
>JACUTP010000230.1 GCA_014859785.1 Candidatus Methanoperedentaceae archaeon
CAAGTTTACAATCAGGAAAAACATGCTCAATACAATCAGGCAAAAGGCAGAAAACGACGCGCCAATCGACTTCCAGGAAGCCGTTTCCCTCATGAACCTCGGAGGACATGAAGCAATTGAACTCTTCTCTCTTGCAAACACGGTGCGCTCCCGACTCGGTGACAGGGTTGACCTGTGCTCGATTATAAACGCAAAATGCGGCATGTGTCCCGAGGACTGCAAGTTCTGCGCCCAGTCAGTACACAACGACACGGACATAACTCCACATTCACTGCTTGATGAGGGCGAGATACTGGACATGGCTCACATGATGCAGGATGAGGGCGCGGCACGGTTTTGCATTGTCATAAGCGGAAGGGATGCAGGCGGTCCTGATTTTGAAAAAATATTACATTCCATAAAGAGAACCCGGAAGGAAACCAGGCTTTCTGTATGCGTATCCATCGGTATGCTGACACCGGGAAAAGCAGCCTCCCTGAAACAGGCAGGGGTTACAAGGCTGCACCATAACCTTGAAACCTCGGAAGGATTTTTCGGGAATATCTGCACCACACACACTTATGCTGAGAAGATAAACACCATCCACATGGCAAAAGCGGCGGGACTGGAGGTATGCTGCGGTGGGATTATCGGATTGGGTGAATCAATGGTTGACAGAATCGAGTTTGCCTTCACGTTAAAAGACCTTGATGTTGATTCTGTTCCCATAAATATCCTTACACCAGTCAAAGGAACAGCCCTTGAGGATGTTGAACCCTTAAAACCTTTTGATATCCTGAAGACAATAGCAGTTTTCAGGCTCATCCTTCCTGATAAAAATATCAGGATTGCTGGCGGGCGCGAGAAAAACCTGAGGGATTTGCAGTCATTATGTCTATTAGCAGGCGCTAACGGGTTATTGCTCGGGAATTACCTTACAACTGAGGGCAGGTATCCGGGTGACGATATAAGGATGATTCGGGATCTCGGGCTTGTGCCTGGAGGTGTCCATGTATAGCGTGAGGATGCGCGCGGAAAAAGGGGGCAGGCACATTTCAGGCGCGGAAAGGCTCGTCAGTGAGGAAGAAATCCAGGATTCAGTCCAGTCGCTAACAGGGCGCGCGCTTTCCCATGAAAGGGGAAAACCGGATTTCGTTAATATATCCGTTGAAGCCGTGAAAAGTCCTGTGAAAAACCTTGCTTCCCTTCCCGTTATCCTCCACAATGCGGGAAACGTAATGGAAGGCAGGAATGCAGCAAGAAGAACCCTTGAATTCCTGGGCATACCCGGTTTCTGCATTCAAAAAGCGCTGTCATTACTTGAAAACGGTCCTTCAGACGGGCAGTCCATGAGAGGCGCCATAATTATGGATATGCAGGGCAACAGGCTTGAACCCGACAGGGAAAGGGGCGTCAGGGCAACACGCATGGACATAACGGAAAAAGCGGCAGGAGAACTTACAAAATCGCTTTCAGGAAAAGGATTATCGTCGTATTTTACACATGTCAAGGAGGCACTTGTACTTGCCACCAAGGTTGCATCTATTGACGGGACAGTTGCAGAACTTTGCTGGTCGGATGACCCTTATTACACAGCAGGTTATGTGGCATCAGGGAGAACGGGCTATATCAGGATCCCGTACCTTAAAGAGAATGGCGATAGCAACGGCGGCAGGGTGTTCTTCGTTGATAATATCAACATTCCGGGTTATATCAACGAGATAGAGAATAAACCCGTGCTGATTGACAGGTTCGCGGGGATAAGGGAATTTACCGATTTTCATACAATTTAAAGAGGTTAAACAAATGCAACAACAGGTATTAAAAACAAGGAAACAGATGAAAAGCTGTGCAAGTATAGCGATTCTCGGAGCAGGAGGATTGGGGATGGCAGCAGTAAAAATGCTTGCACAGAAAACCGAAATGAAACTCGTGGCGATTGCCGACAGGTCAGGCGCTGCGGTTAATCCTGGTGGGATAGATGCAGCACTTCTTGAGGCGAATAAACCCGCAGACATCGGGACAAAGACAGATGACCCTATTGGCATGATAATAGAAAATGTGGATATAATCGACGGAATATTCCTTGCACTTCCTAACCTGTCAACAGACTTCATTCCGAATATTGTCTCGCGTTTTGCTGACAACGGGTATAATGGCGTGATGGTGGATGCACTCAAGCGCTCAAGTGCTGTTGAGATGATGTTCGGGCTGGATGATAGACTAAGGGCGGCAGGCATAACATACATAACAGGAGCAGGTGCGAC
>JACUTP010000231.1 GCA_014859785.1 Candidatus Methanoperedentaceae archaeon
GCGCAATGAATGTCAGGAAATTATAGAATCCCTGCCCTCCCGCGAAATTGGTCTGTGCACTGCCAAGCGCCTTAACAGCATGCAGTATTGCAACCTCTGCCTTCCTGGCAGGACCCGCAACACTCGCTTTTGTCCCGCTGCCGTCAGGCATCAAACCGTAATAGAAAAAATATCGCAAATCCCAGTCCTGGCAGAATGCCCTCGTCCCGAGGTATTCCAGGTCATGGATATGGATGTCACCGTTAAGATGCGCATCCGCAAGCCCGGGGGGTATCATGAGAAGGTACTGTTCCTTGCTCATCTTGTCTGCTTTCTTCTTGTGCGATGTTTCTGCATTTTCCTGGAGGTTTGCGTTATCCTTTGCCTCAAAACCCGTACCCATATCAATGCGGTACGCATCATAAACAGGAGTCCCGACCCTTGTCGAGAGGTTACGCCACTCTGTATGCCCTTTCTCAAGAAGTACTATATTTACGAGCTCGCGCACAAGCGGACCTGACAGGAACTGCAAGCCCATATCCTTAATCCGGGTTTCTACTTCACGTGCTATTTCCTTTGCTTCTTCAAGTGTTATGGCAGGTTTGGAATAGAAGCTCTCGCTGAGTTTCGTCTCTTTCAATAGCTGGCTTACAACAGCATTCCTGTCCCAGTCTACCAGGTGCCCGTCTGTCGTCCTTACTTTCGGTATATCGGAAACAGATGCACCGGTGAGTGTCTTCTGGACGGTTTGGATATCCCTTGCCCGGACAATTAGTGCTTCCTGTGATGTGATATCCTGCCCTGTTGTGTGCTTAAGGGCTTTTACAAGCTCGGTTTTATGTCCCTCAATAAGTCTGGAAACCTGTACTTCGATGTATTTTCCCATGTACTCTCTCCTCCATTTTATTTTGTTTTCTGCAACCTTTGTGTAAGATTGTATTGTCAAGTAACCTTAAGGAGACGTTCAAGCTTTTGCGTATCTAACCTGTCCATGGTAAATAATTCATTATAAGTGTAGAATTCATCATCCACCTGCAGCACAGGCGCAGCCATTGTGAACACGCCATTCATCCTGAGCTCTGTCAATGCTTCGGGGGTTGCCATATCCACTTCCTCGAATTCAAGTTTCATTTCCTTAATTGATTGCTTTAGTACCCTGCAATTCGGACAATTACCGGTTGAGTAAATAGATATGTCTGGCATACTGTGTCTCCTTGTAAGAAGATGGAAAGTTTTTCAAAGTTTATAATCGTTTTTTAAACCATATCTGAATAACATTATTTATCGTTTTTTACCTGGTTATTTATCTAAATTGAATATATCATTGATATTGAATATCATAATGGATACCTATTTTGATAACCTGGAATGATTAAGAAAAAATTATGTACTTGGCTTGAGTGTAAGACATCACTTATGTTTCTTAAATTCAAGGATGAGGTTTCATCCATATTATCGAATGCACTGGAAAATTCAGGATTTGAAACTCATGATATGGCACTGGACGAATCACCCCATGCCGATATAGCATCTTCGGTTGCATTCAGGCTGGCATCCGAATACAGAATGAACCCCGGGGAGATAAGCGAGAAAATCCGTAATAATATAAGGATAATACCTGATTCGTATATCGACAGGGTGGAAACAGCAGGACCGTATCTTAATTTTTTCGCAAGCCGCACGTTCCTGAACGAAACCGTACTGCGTATCCTGCTCGATAAGGAAAACTTTGGCAGGCTCGAAAACAAGGGAAAAATCATACTTGAGCACACCTCGGCAAACCCCGATGGTCCACTTCACATTGGACATGTCAGGAACTCGATAATAGGCGACACCCTTGCCCGGATACTTGACCGGGCGGGTTTTGATGTGGAACGGCAGTATTATATAAACGATATGGGAAGACAGGTTGCAGTTGTTGTATGGGGGCTTGAGAATTTTAAGCTTGACACAACAAAGAAACCCGACCTTGCAATATCCGAGGTTTATATCGAAGCAAACAGGACACTGGTGGATGAGAATGAGCACTCGCCTGAAGTTAACAACTACATGAAAAAATATGAGGAAGGTGACGCAGAAACAGTCGCTGAATTCAAAATTGCAATAGAAACTGCACTCCTTGGAATAAAAGAAACCCTGGAACGTATGAATATCCACCATGACAGCTTCATCCTTGAATCAAGGTTTGTGCGTTCAGGAGATGTTGATAACATTGTCGAACGTATAAAGGAAACCGGCCGCGCCGCAA
>JACUTP010000037.1 GCA_014859785.1 Candidatus Methanoperedentaceae archaeon
TTAAATATAAGCAAATCCGGACAACATGTTCAATTTGTAATAACGGGGGTTATACATTGAGTAAATTAAATAGAGGACATCGGGTGTATCTTGAAGAAAACATCGATATCCGTGAAAACAGGTACCCAAATAACTAATAGGTATTAAAATGCTTTTATGTTTAAGTTTTTAGAACCAGGGGGTATGTAAAATTGAAAGGAAAAATTCTTGTTGAGCCGCATGTTGACACCATAAAAATGCCTGATAACCTGAGGATAGGTCTTATGGTTTCAGAGCACAGGAAGAAATGCCGGAATTTAGCGTGTAACTTTGATTACTTCGGATTTGCCTTCGGGCAGTCACCATTCCATGTTCCTCCTCCTATTGCACAGGCACTGTGTGAAAATGCAAAAAAAGGCCATTATTCCGATGCCGAGGGAATTCCCGAACTCAGGGAAGCCATTGCCGGATTTAATAAGCGCCATTTCGGGCTTGACCCTGACCCTGGAAGAATAATTGTGGGTCCCGGCACAAAGGATTTAATCCATATTATTTTTGATATTGTACAGGGCGGTGTTATCATCCCTTCCCCGTCCTGGATAGGTTATTCCCCCCAGGTAAAACTGCTTGATAAGCATTTCCACACGTTTCACCTGAAACCCGAGTTCGATTACAGGATCCAGCCTGCTGACCTTGACATGTTCCTGTCCGGACTTCCAGGTGGGCAGCATATACTTGTACTGAACAATCCCCATAACCCTACCGGAATTGTATATACAAGGCAGGAACTGGAACAGATTGCAGACGTGTGCCGTGAACATGATACTCTTGTTCTTGCAGATGAAATTTATGCCCTGACCACGTATGCATCCGGGAATTTTACGAGTATGGGTCTTGTTTATCCCGAGGGAACGTTTGTTACAAACGGGCTGTCAAAGGACAGGTCATCAGGTGGCTACAGGCTGGGATCGTGTATCCTGCCAGATAATGATCCGGGAAATCTAAGGGATGATTTCACGAAAGTTGCTGCAACCGTGTACACCAATGTTTCCACACCAACACAATTTGCAGCAGTAACCGCTTACGAGCCGAATGAGGAAATCGAGGAGTATTTCATGATCACAAGGGAAATACACAGGATTATGGGGGAGTTCATGAGCACGGAATTCAATAGAATAAACGGAATAAAAGCAACCACTCCTGAAGGTGGTTTTTATTTCTTTGCGGATTTTAATCAACTTTCAGGGGATTTACGAAGAAGCGTTGTCATGACATCCAATGAACTGATGGATTCCCTGATATCTCATCCCCACCACATTGCCACTGTAACGGGTGATGCATGCCTGCTCGAACCTGATGATTACGGTGCACGCATAGCTTTTGTGGATTACGACGGGAAGGAAGTATTTGAAAAGTTCAGGCTCAATCCGCCAAAGACAAAGGATGATGAACTTGAATTTGTGAAAAGGAACGCACCGAAAATGGTTAATGGAGCAAGGGCACTCAGGGAATATGTTGATTATATAAAAGCGACAAAATAGCCACCACATGGTATGGTTTCTTTTCGCGCTTTTCGGTGCCCTGTTTGACTCACTGTTTTATATGCTGAGCAAGAGGTTACTGAGGAATACAGATCAGTATGTACTTGCAGGCGGCGTGTTCCTCAGTTCGTTTGTTGTACTTCTTGCGGTTTCGCTCTACATCGGTATTCCGGGAATCGGGCAGGGTTTTTACGCTTCCGTGCTTGTTACTGCTGTGCTTAACGTGATAGCAGCGGTTCTTTACTACAGGGCCTTGCGTATCACTGACCTTTCATTATCCATTCCAATGATATCATTCACCCCGGTTTTCCTAATTTTAACATCTTTTATTTTACTCGGGGAATCTCCATCCTCTTTAGGGATTGCCGGGATTTTACTGATAGTTGCAGGCTCATACATACTGAATTCTTCAGGAAAAAGTACAGGTTTAATAGACACTTTCAGGAACATAACCGGAAACAGGGGTATTCTATATATGCTTGCCGTGGCGTTCCTTTTCAGTATTTCCGCGAATTTCGATAAACTCGTTGTAAAAAATTCTGACCCCTATTTTGGACATTCCATGGTGTTCCTGGTGATTGGAGCCTCCTTCCTGGTAATTTCATGGGTTAGAAAAAGCGGGTCACAGGTATCGTATTACAGGAATTTTCCCGGCTTTTTCATTGTGGGCTCTGTCCTTGCACTGGAAGCCATTGCTATAAATATCGCATATACCATGCAGATTGTTCCTTATGTGATATCCGTGAAAAGAACAAGCATACTGTTCGGTGTTTTATTCGGCGGTCTTGTTTTCAGGGAGAAAAATATTCATATAAAGGTGCTTGGTGCGGTTGTTATGCTGACCGGCGCGGTTTTTATAATTCTCTTTGAAAACCATTAACAGCCAGGTATGCTTACATGCCTCCACGCAGAATTATGTTTTTATTCTAATGATGGTGCCCTTCTTCTTTCTCTGCCTGCCTGCGGTTATATGATTCCTCGCAGGCTGCAAGACAGCTCTCGCATATAGCCCTGGTTTCAGCACGGGAGTACGGCTCACCGAAAGTCGGAACACTGACGTCCACCTTATACATTGCTTCATCCCTGGTACCGCACAGGTCGCACTTTTTCGCATCCGAAGGAATTTTACTGACATTAGCCTCATAACAGCTATTCAGGCATTCCTCGCTCAGGTTCCGCCACGTACCTGCTGGGTACTGGGTTTTAACTCTCGGGTCATGCACCTTAACAGGGCACAGGGTCGGTCTTCCAACACCGCATAAATCACAATCTGCCATAATATCACACTCCTAAAACTGAGGCTGCATCAAGCGCCATCCTGACAAACGGCTCAGGATACACACCAATCAGAATGGTTCCTATAACTGCCAGGACAATCGCAATTACATACGGTGCAGGTTCATGTATCTTAACACCGTTAGCAGGCAGCACGTACATGTACCTGATTACACGGGCATAATAATAGATAGACAGGGCACTGTTTAGTATCGCGATAACCACTATCAACAGAAGCCATCCGCTCACCTGGCTTACAGCCTCGATTGTTATGGAATAAAACAGCACGAACTTCCCGATAAATCCTGCAGAAGGCGGTATTCCCGCAAGGGCGAGGAAAAATACCGCAAGTGAGAAAGCTGTAATCGGTGCACGTTGTGCAAGACCTGCAAAATTATCTATATGGTCTGTATTCCTTGCATTCTTGTTATCAGATAATACCATGTAACCAACAAGAGCCACGGCAATAAACGCGCCTCCTTTCATGAGGGCATGACCGAGTGCCAGGAGTATTCCGCCGGCAATCGATAACTGCGTTGCAACCACAAAAGCAAGCGCAATATAACCTGCCTGGGCTATAGAAGAATACGCAAGCATCCTCTTGATACTTGTCTGGGATATTGCAACAATGTTACCATACGTCATGGTGATTACAGCCAGTACCGCAAATGCCACCTGCAGGTCCATGCGCAAAGCCACAAGAGCCAGTACGAGAACCTTGAATGCAGCCACGAAACCCATCTTCTTGGAGCCTGCTGCAAGCATTGCAGAAACCACTGACGGTGCGCCCTCGTAAGTATCGGGTGCCCACATGTGGAACGGGACAAGTGCCATCTTGAACCCAAACCCTGCAATCAGGAATACCATCGCAACCACACCAAGGGAGCTTGTTGCCATCAAGGGGTCTGCCTGGAAGACCTCCAGGATGACAGGGATGTTGGTCGAGCCTGCTAAACCGTAAACCAGTGACAAACCGAATAACATCAAAGCAGATGAAACAGAGCCTACCAGGAAATATTTTAACGCAGCCTCAAGGGAGGCAGGGTTCTTTTTCTCAAACCCTGCAAGCACATACGTTGCCATGCTTGCAAGCTCAAACCCGACAAACAGCGCAACCAGGTCATTGGCAGAAGCCACCACCATCATCCCGACAGTGGCAAATAGAATCAGGAAATGGTACTCGTCCTGGTTCCTGTTATCCTTGAAATAAGAAATAGACGCTATCACTGCCAGAAGGGATACCACCACGAATATTATCTTGAATATCTGGGATAAGGGGTCAACCGACAGTGCCTCATAAAAGAAAGTGTCCTGACCTTTTATTCCGATAAGCAGGATAAGGGCTGCAAACAACCCTGCTGCACTTATGTAACCAATAACATTCTTGTTCTTGACAAGCAGTCCGAGCAGGACAAGCAGCAGTCCGAGTGATGTCAGCAGTATTTCAGGTGCCAGTAATAGCAGGTTCATGTTATCACACCCCTCAGCACAGCAAACCTTAATAACCGGTCTAAATGTTCCGCATTTGCTGTCATCATATTAAGAACGGAACCAGGGTTAAGCCCGAAGTAAATTACCAATAATACCAGCACACCCATGGCAAATATCTCATAATTCGCACCGTCGTGGATATGCCCGAGTTTTTCGTTATACGTCCCGAACATGGCTCTTTGCATTGCCCACAGGTGGTAAGCAGCAGTGAAGACAATACTGAAAAGCGCCAGTATCACGAATGTCGGCAGGGTGAAATATGAATTCACAAGCACGAGGAATTCTGCAACAAATCCGCTCATTCCCGGAAGTCCGAGTGATGCCATGAAACCTGCCATCATAAGAAGTGCAAGTTTTGGCATGTGTTTTGCCAGCCCGCCAAGCTCGTGTATTATCCTTGTACCTGCCGAGTGCTGTATCACACCGCAGGACATGAAAAGCACGCCTGTTATAAGCCCGTGGGAGAACTGCTGGAACATTGCCCCGCTTATCGAAAGCGGAACAAGGGCTGCTGCGCCAAGTGTAACATAACCCATATGGCTGATGCTTGAGTACGCAACCATCTTCTTAAGGTCGCGCTGTGCCAGTGCAAGGAATGTACCGTACAGGATACTCAGTACCCCGATTACCGCCATAAGCGTAATCAGTATAGCAGTGGAATCTGTAAACGGAAGGGTGGGCAATATTACCCTGAACAACCCGTACCCGCCCATCTTGAGAAGCAATGCAGCCAGTATCACACTGCCTGCCGTTGGTGCTTCTACATGCGCGTCAGGAAGCCAGGTATGGAAAGGCACTGCCGGCATCTTAACAAGGAAACCGAACAGCAACCCAAGGAAAACCGCATCCCTGAGCATCCCGGATTCTATCAGGGAGTAGGAGCTCAGTAAGTACAGCATGTCAAAATTGAAGACCCCTGAAGCCTGCCATGCATTAAAGTACAGGGCAAATATGGCAAGAAGCATCACAAGACTGGCTACATGCGTGTAGATAAAGAACTTGATTGCAGCATAATCCTTTCTCGGTCCGCCCCAGATACTTATCAGGAAATACATTGGTATCAGGACAACCTCCCAGAAGATGTAAAACACGAAAAAGTCAAGGGAGGTGAAAACGCCCAGGATCCCCACCAGTTCAAGTAGAATCAGTCCGTAGAACTTGTTTGCCTGCTCTGTCTCGCCCCATGCAAATATCACGGTAAGCGGAATAATAATGGTCGCGAGAAGTACAAGGGGTAATGAAACCCCGTCTATGCCAAAGCTCAGGGATATACCGAGAGTCTGTATCCAGGGGTATGACTCATAAAACTGTATATCTGTAACGCCGCTGTTAAAATACGCGAAAAGATACAGGGAAATAACAAGCGGTATAACCGATGCTGCAAGAGCCACTGCCCGTGCCTGCTGTCTTGTTTTTGTCAAAAACGCAATGATGGCACCTATTAAAGGAACAAGAATCATCAGTGAAATTAAAGCCATCTAAGTGCCTCCTATTCTAAGTAAAATTATCAATAAACCAACTCCAAGAAGCATTACCGAGATATAGTTGCGGACAACGCCTGTCTGTATTTTCTTAAGGACATCACCAAGAGATAGCAGTGTCCTGCTTATTACGGTATCAATCACAAAACCGTCGATTATCCTGCGGTCAACAAACTCGCCTGTCATGGCAGCAGTGCCGTGCGTGAGTTTTTCACCGATTACATACGACGACAGCCCTGGTTCATAATACCTGTTCAGGAGCAACTGGTACAGGGGATTCCTTCGAGTCACAATCCTGCTCATATCCACTATCCGCCTGTTGTATATCAGGTACGATATCACAAGACCAAGGACACCCACGATGATTGGAAGCCAGAGTATGAGGGCTGAAGGATGGAATGCCTCGCCTTCATGGACTCCGATTTCCACACCCATCAGCACAAAATTGGTTTCAAGATAGCCGTAGAATCCTGTCTGTGAGAACCCGAAGAACAATGCGAATACCGCAAGAATCATTAAAGGTACTGTCATCACCGGGGGTGACTCGTGCGCGTGCCTGTCCTGGCGCGGTTTTCCCGAAAATGCCATGAACCACAGCCTGAAAATGTAAATGGAAGTCAAAAGCGCTGCAAGTATGGAGAACACGTAGGGAATCATATCGCCTGTAACATACCCGTATTCGTATGCACCCTCAATTATCGCATCCTTGCTGAAAAACCCGGCTGTCCCGATATGTAAACCCGGTATCCCGAATCCTGCGAGTGCAAGTGCTGCTATAAACATTGTTGTGGCTGTGATTTTCATCTTGCCGAACAACCCGCCCATCTCACGGAGATCATTCGTGCCAACTGCATGGATTACACTGCCGGCGCACAAGAAAAGCAGTGCCTTGAAAAATGCATGGCTTAACAGGTGGAACATTGAAATACCGACTGCCTTGGCGCCGAGAACCATTCCTGCCGTGCCGAGCGCGAGCATCATGTACCCGAGCTGGCTCACGGTTGAATAGGCAAGCACTCGCTTGATATCGTTCATAACAAGTCCCATGGTCGCTGCAAAAATTGCTGTGAATCCGCCGATATACGCAACTACAAGCAGTGCATTCGGTGCTTCAACAAACATCGGGAACGTTCTTGCAACAAGGTAAACACCAGCCGTAACCATGGTGGCGGCATGAATAAGGGCTGATACAGTTGTCGGACCCTCCATGGCATCAGGCAGCCAGCCGTGTAAGGGGAACTGGCCGCTTTTACCAACCGCGCCCCCGAAGAAAAGCAGCGTTATAATTGTAAGCTGTGTCGGGGCAATGTAAGGTATTGCCGCAAACATGGACTTGAACTGTAATATGAAATTGCCTGGTTCGAGACTGAAGCCAGTGTTGGTGATGACATTTGTCATGTTAACATACAGCAGGACAATCCCTGCAAGGAAAAGCACATCACCCACCCTTGTTACAAGGAACGCTTTCTTTGCAGCAGCAGCTGCTGTCGGTTTATGATACCAGAACCCGATAAGCAGGTACGAGCACAATCCCACAATTTCCCATGCCATGAAGAACTGGAGGATATTATCAGAAAGTACCACCGCTAGCATTGCTGCCGTGAACAGTGATGTTTCTGCAAAATACCGCGGCTTTGCAGGGTCGTGTGCCATGTATCCCACCGCATAGATATGGATGAGAAGGCTCACAAACGAGACCATCATCAGCATTACAACGGCAAGCGGATCAATCAGTATGCCGAAGTTCAGTGTTGAGAACCACTGCATCGACTGCTGGACACTCCCATTCGGGTAAATCTCAAAAAATGTCCCGAGGGAAATGATAAACGAGCCTGCAATGGCAGCTATCGGAAGATGGGCACCGCCAGAGGGTAGCTTATTGCCAAAGAACAGCGTAAGCACGAATGCAATTACCGGTAACAGCACGATTAAAGCAGCATAATCTCCGAACATCCTACCACCTCAGGATATTAATCTTATCAAGGTTGATCGTACCATTTACCCTGAACAGCGCAACAAGTATGGCAAATCCTATTCCTGCTTCTGCTGCTGCTATTGCAATTGAGAACAGGGCAAACACCTGTCCAGTGGCGTTTCCGCCAAAACTTGAGAATGCCACGAGGTTAATATTAGAGGCGTTTAACATGAGTTCTATACACATCAGGATTTTAATCCCGCTTTTCTGTGTCATTATCCCGTATGCGCCAATCGTGAATATTATCGCTGCAACTAAAAGGTATATGTATAATGACATTCTCAAGCCTCCTTTTTCGCTAAATACAGTGAACCGATTAACGCGGCAAGCAGGAGCAGTGAAAGCAACTCAAATGAAAAGATAAAATCACTGAATATTCCGTACCTGATATCAGGTCCTCCTGCAATTTCCTCGATACTTATCGGGATTGCCTCTTCTTTACCTGCCCAGACCTTATAGCTGTCATCTATTGCAATGAAAAGCACTGAAAATAACAGCATGGCAATCAGTAAATTAATAATTTTGTTAAACATTTATTCTTCCTCCCCCTTCCTTGTTAACATTATAGTGAACAGTATAAGGGTTATAACCGCGCCGACATACACAAGTACCTGCACCCATGCAACGAATTCGGCTTTCAGGAGGAGGAAAAGCCCGGCAGTCCCTATGAACACTCCTGCAAGGTAAATGGCGCTGTGTACCAGTTTGTCGGATTTTACCACCATAATCGCAAAAATTATCGTTAAAGCCGAAATCACCAGAAATGCTATTTCGCTCACTGTTTCACCTCCTTTTTGAACAACAGCCTGTCAGGACCGTACACAAGGCTCTCCCTGGTATAATCTGCAAGCTCATAATTTCCTGTCATTTTCATGGCGTTCATGGGACACACATCCACGCAGTATCCGCAGAACATGCACATCCCGATATTGACCTGCGGGTACCACCTTGTGCCGTGCTTCACAATCCTGATTGAACCGTTGGGACAGTTAGTATCACATATCCCGCATCCGATACAGGCATCCTCGTCAACTGCATGCAGTCCCCTGAACCTCGGTGCCACTTTCATACGCTCATACGGGTACTGGACTGTTACCGTGGGGCGGTCACCTATATGCAGGACGTGTTTTAAGGTAACGGTAAGACCCTTGATTATCCCGGACATTGTCCAGTTCCTTGTCATCCATGTCATCTCATCACCCCTGCCGTAATAAGGAAACCCGTAACTATCAGGTTCAACAAAGCCAGCGGAATCATTATTTTCCACCCGATATTCAGGAGCTGGTCAATCCTTATCCTTGGTACGGTGTCGCGCAGCCACATGGCAAAGAAAACAACGGCATAGGTTTTAAGAATGAAATATACCAGTGATGTAATAACTACCGGGATGCCCGGAAGTACCGGTCCGTTCCATCCTCCGAGGAATATCGTAACAAGAATCCCTGAAACCGCAAAAAGATGGGCATATTCCGCAAGGAAGTACATGGCAAATTTCATGCCGCTGTATTCTGTGAAGAAACCTGCAATCAGTTCTGATTCGGATTCCTGGAAATCAAAAGGTATCCTTCCCATCTCAGCTATGGATGCGATAAGGAAGAGAATAAATGCAAGGGGCTGCAAGAAGATAAACCATTTCGGGATTATACCGAACCACGTCCCTGACTGGGCATTTACTATATCAACCGTACTCAGTGAGCCGGTTAACATCACAACCGCAATTGCGGTAAGTGCAAGGGGTAAAGTATAACTGATATCCTGCGCCACCGCCCTCATGGCAGCGAGTAATGTGTACTTGTTGTTGGATGCCCATCCTGCAAGTAAGATGCTTATCGGTGAGAGTGCGGATATTGCAATTATGTAAAGCAAACCGACCCGCAAATCAGATATGATAAGCGACTCCCCGAACGGAAGCGGGACGAATACAAGAATTGCAGGCACAAACGCAAGATACGGTGCCAGGTTAAACACGAACCTGTCAGCTTTTGCAGGAACAATATCCTCTTTCCCTATGAGCTTGATGCCGTCCATGACAGGCTGTAAGAGACCGCGCGGTCCTGTGACCATTGGTCCGTATCTTGACTGTACCATGGCTGCCACTTTCCGCTCCATCCATGTCAGGAACATTACCGTGACCAGGACAAAACCGAAAAGAACAGCCAGTGTGACAAGCACGATTATAAGTTTCAAGACAAACTCCATACCGTAAGATTTGAACACTCCAAATATCGTGTCGTAAACACCGATAGCTGTCAGGATATTGATTATTAGTTCGTATGCGTTTGTCATGGTATCACCTGTCCACATCCCCGAGTACAACATCCATCGTTCCGAAAGTAGCTATCAGGTCAGGAATCTTAAGTCCCTTCACCATCCATGAAAGAGCGGTAAGGTTGCAGAAAGATGGTGAGCGTATCTTAACGCGGTAGGGTTTTGTCGTGCCGTCGCTTTTGATATAGAAACCCAGTTCGCCTTTTGGCGCCTCAATCCTGCTATATACCTCACCGGCAGGCGGCGTGAATATTCTCGGGAAATAAGTGGAAACCGTCGAAGGCACGCCTGTCATGGGAGCAACTCCGTATTTTGAGCTGCTCACCACAGTGGCTTCAGGCATGGTATCAGCAACCTGCCGCAATATGTGCAGGCTTTCCCGCATCTCATCTATCCTTACCATGTACCTTGCATAACTGTCACCTTCAGGACGGGAACATGCCTTGAAATCAAGGTCATGGTAAATGGAGTAAGGCTCAAGCTTCCGGATATCGTGGTTCACGCCAGAACCGCGCAGGGCAGGACCTGTAAGACCGTGATTTATTGCGTCTTTTGCAGTTATCACCCCGATACCCTTCATTCTCATCTTGAATATCTCATTGGAGTTGATAAGCTGCTCATAATCGTTTATGCGCATTTCCATTTCTTTTAAGAACTCGTTGAGTTTTGGCATGAAACCCTCAGGTAAATCCTCCCGCACACCGCCCGGTTTGATGTAATTAAACGTCATCCTTGCACCGCAGAGCATCTCAAACAGGTGCAGGGCTTTTTCTCTTTCCCTGAATCCCCACATTATCATTGTCGCGGCGCCAATATCCATTAAGAGTGAGCCGATTGAAACAAGGTGGTTTACTATCCTGTTAAGTTCCATGACAAGAACCCTGATATATTCAGCCCGCAGCGGGACCTCGATGGCTGCGAGTTCTTCAATGGCTTTCACGTAAGCATAATTGTTGGGAAAGGCAGAGATGTAATCCAGCCTGTCAGTGTACGGCAATACCTGGAGATACGTTTTCATCTCGCCGAGTTTTTCAGTTCCCCGGTGCAGGTAGCCCATTACAATCTCACAGTCTGTTATCATCTCACCGTCCATCCTGAGCTTGAAGCGCAACACACCGTGCGTACTCGGGTGGACAGGACCCATGTTTATAAGGAGTTCGTCAGTTTCCATGTTTATTTCCTCCTCAAAAGGTTTGAGCCGTCAGTACTTACCACATCATCCCCGTCCCTGCCTATGGTGACAAACTGTTCGGTTTCCATATCATAATCCTTCCTGAGCGGGTGCCCGTTCCATCCTTCAGGCAGTAATATCCTGGTAAGGTCGGGATGTCCCGTGAATTTTATACCCATAAGGTCGTAGGTTTCCCTTTCAAGCCAGTCAGCGCCTTTCCAGAGCGTGGTGAGCGAATCAACTTCAGGTTTGTCGTGGTCAAGAATAACTTTCAGGACAAGGTTGTGTTTATTCTCGTAGGAAAAGAGGTTGTAAATAACCTCAAACCTGTCCCCATAATCAACGCCTGTGATAACGGAAAGCTGGTCAAAACCCAGTTCCTGTGCCTTTTTGGCAGCTTCCTGAAGCCTCTCCTTTTTGACGGTTGCCTGCGGTTTCTTACCCTGCTTCCCGATTTCAGTGACAGCATCAGGTAATATATTTTTTAATTCCTCGGCTGCGTTCATTTATCGAGCCCCCATGTTGCGCCATATCCTTCGTTCTTGATTTTCTCGCGCAACTGTATTATCCCGTAAAGCCATGCCTCAGGTCTGGGAGGGCAGCCAGGGATATAAACGTCAACAGGAATTATGCTGTCAACGCCTTTCAGGACTGAATAGGATTCATGGTACGGTCCGCCTGTGTTGGCGCAGCTTCCCACTGAAATAACCCATTTCGGGTCAGGCATCATCTCGTAGAGCTGTTTCACCCTTGGAGCCATCCTTTTCGTGACAGTGCCTGACACGAACATGAGGTCTGCCTGCCTGGGACTGGCTCTGAAGATTTCCATTCCAAAGCGCGCAATATCGTGATGCGCCATTGCAACTGCCATCATTTCGATGGCGCAGCAAGCCAGTCCAGAGGTCACAGGCCACAGTGAACTCAGGCGCGCCCAGTTAATTACCTGGTCTATTGTAGAAAAAAGAATGGAGCCTTCACGCTCCCTTGCGGCAAGAACCGTACTGATAAGACCTGTATCTTCGAGTTTCTCAAGTGCTGTTTCAGGCGTTTTTCTAACATGTTTGATTTTTGTAGTGTCAATAGTTACTGGAGCCACTCTAAAGCCTCCTTTCTCCATGCATATGCAAGACCGATTATCATTACCTCAATAAAAATGAGCATTTCAAAAAAACCGAGTGCTCCAATGTCCTTAAAGCGCACTGCCCACGGGTATAAGAACAGGATTACCACATCAAAAATCAGGAATACAAGTACAACCATGTAGTACTGTATGTTAAAGTGTATCCTGGCATCGCCTATCGGGGCTTCCGCACATTCATAGGTGGATAATTTCTCGTCGGTCTTGTTGCTCGGTCTTACCATCCTTGACATGAACAGGGATATACCTACAAAGACGAAACCGATGATTGTTAAAAGCGCTACAGGTAAGTAATTATCAAAAATTTCGTTTGGTACCATGAAACCACCAGTTATAGGGTTTAAGAATGATTATTGATATAAAAAGCTTATGAAATTGTTTTGGCGGAGTGTACGGGAATTGTCAGGGTGTGCTGCGGGGAAGATGTGGAATGTGCGGTGTCATGAAAAAAGGCGCAGCAAGTTATGCCACACCCCATATATCCTCGCCTTCTATCTTTTTCAGGCTTTCCATTAACTTTTTTCCGCTGCTGCTGAGCATATATATCTTGTTGTTATCCTGTTCTACCAAATAACTGGATTTCAGGACCCGCAAATGAAAACTGAGCTTTGTGGGGTCATCTACCCCGAGCATGTTCTTGATATCGGTGAATTTGAGTTTACCTGATGATGCCAGAAGCCTTATAACATCCTTCCTGATGGGATTTGAGATTGCCTTTATAACACCTGAATCAAGGATGTCATGGGTTTTTGTGAATTCCTTTTCGGCAAAGACTTTCTTTATCTTGCTCTGCACTTCATCTATTTTAAACGGCTTTGTTATATAATCGGATGCTCCAGCCTTGATTGCTTCAACAGCATTTTCAACTGTCCCGAAAGCCGTGATAATAATAACACTTATCCATGGTTTAACCTGTTTAATGTTTCTTAAAAGCTCAAGTCCCCCCATAACAGGCATGATAAGATCGACCAGGACAACATCATAATCTTTTTCATTTATCATTTCAAGCCCTTTCTGCCCGTTCCCTACAGAATCCACATTATATCCTTCTTCTTTTAATATTTCTACGAGACCCATGCGCATTTTTTCATCGTCTTCGGTTATGAGAATATTTTTCATGGCGGCAAACAGTTCAGTAATAGACAGGATAAGTAATATAATTACTGTA
>JACUTP010000232.1 GCA_014859785.1 Candidatus Methanoperedentaceae archaeon
GGCGGGGGTTTTGTGGCTGTCGGCGGGGATTTGTCGTATGATATGGGGAATTATAATAATTCTCCTGTGGAAGCGATATTGCCTATTATTTCAAGGGCTGCTGAGTACAGGGGAGGGAGAAATGTTGTGATAATGATTGATGCTTCGGGGAGTACTATGGCTACAGACCAGACAACAGGTGAATCTGTTATCGGTTTTATTGATGCAAATGCTATGAGCGTGGTTCAATACATCGATCCAGGCAGTTCAGTAGGCGTAGTCGCTTTCGGTGGAATAACTGCGGAAAAAGAAATAATACCCATGTCGAGCCAGGGAATCAGGAATGATTACATACAATGGATAAGTGAAATTGGACCCCAAAGTGGCGTGGTCCCTACCGACATCGACAAAGGATTCGCAGCCGCTTTAGATCTGCTAAAAACTGTCAGTGGTACAAATATGATTATCGTAATATCAGATGGTCAAATGCCAGAAGATTTTGAGGAAGTGAAAACCAAAGCGCAGGAGTTAAAAGATGAAAATGTAGATGCCCTTTTTGTACAAATATCGTTAACTTATTTAACCGAAGAGTTAAAACAACGTTCAATAAATAATAGATACCAGGAATTAGCAGATATATTTGGAACATCGGTTAACCTGCTTAACCCTGACCAGAGGATATGTACGGGCGATAAACCATGCCTTGAGGGTGAAGAAATACCTGATGCCGCTCCTACACCAGCCCCAACCCCTGAATTTACATCCGAATTCCCCCTTATCGCACTGGACACCGAACATTTCATTACACGATTTGTCAACATCACAGCCTCTGTGACAGGATTTAACGATGTGACACCAAAACTCGGCTCCGACCGCCTCGTAGCAACAACCGGCGGCAAACCCATCCTTACAACATGGGGCTTCGGGCTTGGCAGGGTGGCATCATTCACAACAGATAGCGGAGCAGGAGAGACGCGGTGGGCTTCTGGGGTTTACAGCGGTGAGAACTCGCGCCTGATATCTTCCATGATAAACTGGGCGATAGGCGACCCGCAGCCTGATGAAGGCGTGGTAATCCAGGCAGAGGATATATGGGCAGGGACATCAGGTAAGGTCGTCATCAAATCCGATGACCTGCCGAGAGTGGTACTTGACGGTACCGGGCAGCTTGACCTTTCACGGACAGGACCTGATCCTGATACGTATGAAACCACACTCAGCCTTGAAATAGAGGGATTCCATGACCTTTCAGGTTACGGTATAGCTGTGAACTACCCTCTTGAGTACAGGGAAATCGGGTTTAACGAAAGGCTGGAAACGGTTATCGCAGCAAACGGGGGACGCGTCTATGACATGAACGAGGTTGAAAGCCTGCTGCTTCTTGACATCAAGGAAAAGGCTGTCCGTACTGTCCAGCAGCCAGTTAGCAGGAAAGAGCCGTTCCTGCTTGCCGCGCTGTTACTGTTCCTTGGTGAAGTGATTATCAGGCGGCTGAAGGACAGGGGAAAGGAAAGACCGGTGATAGGAGAGAATCCGTAAAAGGCCAATAACTCACCCGAAACTAAAAGCAGACGGGCATAAACTATTCAGTACGCACTCCCCGCACATGGGTTTCCTTGATTTGCAAACCCGCCGCCCGTGATGTATCAGCAGCAGCGTAAAAATCCCCCAATCACTTTTCGGGACAAGCGCCATAAGGTCGGTTTCTATTTTACCAGGATTTTTGTTCACGGTCAGCCCGAGCCTGAGTGACTGGCGCTTCACATGCGTATCAACGGCTATGCCTTCTACTTTCCCGAAAGCATTCGACAGCACGATGTTTGCTGTTTTCCGTGCAACCCCGGGCAGTGCGGTGAGGTCATGCATGTTATCTGGCACCTGCGAATTAAAGTTCTCAATAAGGATAGCAGATAATTTCTTTATGTTTTTTGCCTTGTTTTTGTAAAAACCTGTTGAATAAATGTCTTTTTCAAGTTCTTCCCGGGAAACGTTAACATAATCCTGCGCTGTCCTGTACTTCTTGAAAAGTTTTTCCGTAACCTCGTTTACCCTTTTGTCCGTACACCGGGCTGACAGTATCGTGGAAACCAGCAGTTCAAGGGGATTGGAATGATGAAGTGCAATCCTGACGCCAGGATATTCTTTTTTTAAAAGCCTGATTATCTCATTAACCGTTTCATCCGCCATTGGATTTAATTATGGGTTACAGGATAGTTAATACTTGCCTTTGATT
>JACUTP010000233.1 GCA_014859785.1 Candidatus Methanoperedentaceae archaeon
TGCCAGTATCGCAATTGCGGCAAAACATATCTTCTCATCGATGTAAAACGATAGCACAAGGATGGAAATTATGGAGATGAAATACGAAAAAGGCTCGATTGAGAAACTTCCAATCTCCTGTTCCCTGTAAACAAGCGCGAGAAAACGTTTGCTTATTCTGTGTTTTAATGCTTCAATAACCACAAAAACACAAAGAACTGCCACCATCAGGACAACAACCTGTATTTTCCCGGCAATGCCTGCAAGTAACGGGATAAAAACACCGGATATGTGGATTGCCTTTCGCAGTTTCATCAGGGGTATTTTAGCCCGCTGATATCTTAAGTTAAATCTATTTTAAAACTTTCAAACCAGTTTATAATAGTTTTTCGACATTCATCATATCTTCCATCAAGATAAATTGCACCAATCACTGCTTCTAGAGTTTCTGCTAAAACGTATGGCTCTTCATTTGCTTTTTGTTTTTTCTCACCAATCCCCATATTTATGAAAGAACCTATACCAAATGACAAACTGATTCTTGCTAAATTCTCTTCTCTTTCAAGATGTATTTTCTGTTTTGTTATTTCGCCTCTGGTTTCGACACCATTTTCAATCAATTTATCAACTAAAACCAACTTCAAAACAGCATCACCAAGAGTTCTAAATATTTCTTGATCTTCACATTCCCTGTTCTGTTGTTTTTCTTCCAGTGCAAAGGTTTTGCGTGTCAAAGCACGATTTAAAAGGCTTTTATCCGAAAAATAATATCCAAGAGCAGATTCAATTTCTTCGACTGTCATACTTTCTAATTGTATTGCCTCTCTAATAATCTTTTGTGGAAAGTAACTAAACCAGAACATTTTTATGTCCGCAAACATGATTGTGTAAACTATGAAAGTCCTTTTAATCGGAGGCGGCGGGCGTGAACACGCCATTGCGCAAGCCATAGCCAGAAGCGGCAGGAATCCTGAACTTTATGCTGCAATGGGTAAGAAAAACCCGGGAATTGCAGGGCTGTGTAAGGGTTTCAGGCTTTTAAAAGAGACAGAACCCGCTGTTGTGGAGTACGCAAAAGAGGTCGGTATCGAGGTTGCAGTTATTGGTCCCGAGGCACCGCTTGCGGCATCCATCCCTGATATGTTGTGGGATGCCGGGATTCCTGTTGTCGGACCGAGAAGACTTGCGGCGCAGATTGAGTTTGACAAGGCATGGACACGCGATTTCATGAAAAAACATAATATTGCGGGCTGCCCCGAGTACAGGGTTTTCAGGAAAAATGAGGGCGGGAGTGATGAGTATATCGATAAGCTCGGGGATGTTGTGATTAAACCAGCCGGGCTTACCGGCGGGAAAGGCGTTAAGGTTATGGGCGACCACTTCGATATAATCGGGGCAAAGGAGTATGCAAGGGAAGTACTGCAAAAGGACGACCTTGTGGTCGAGGAGCGGTTAATCGGCGAGGAATTTACCTTGCAGGCTTTTGTTGACGGGAAACACCTTGCGTTTGCGCCATGCGTGCAGGACCATAAAAGGGCGTATGATGGTGACAGGGGGCCGAATACAGGCGGCATGGGGTCGTATAATGATGCAGGTGATATACTCCCGTTTATGATGGAATCGGATTTAACCGATGCTAAGAAGATTATGGTTGATACCGTGCGCGCCGTGAAAGAGGAAACAGGCGTATCATACCAGGGTGTATTGTACGGTCAGATGATACTTACTGCCAGGGGTATAAGTGTTATCGAGTATAATGCGCGTTTCGGTGACCCGGAAGCTATGAATGTCCTACCGCTTCTTGAAACAGATTACCTTGATGTGTGTGAGGGAATTGTTAATGGAACGCTTGACAGGGTTGATGTCAGGTTCCAGGAACAGGCGACTGTGTGCAAGTATGCGGTTCCTGCGGGCTACCCTGATGAACCTAAGGGTGGCAGGGTCGTGGAAATCGGGGATATTGGGGATTCATTGCTGTTTTATTCAAGCGTGTACGAGAAGGATGGTAAGGTTTACACGACAGGCTCCCGTGCTCTTGCTGTGGTTGGGGTTGCAGGTACGATTGCTGATGCCGAGAAAAAGGCGGAAAAAGGGCTTTCAGGATTGAAGGGTGAGCTATTTAGCAGGCATGATATAGGGACTGATGAGCTTGTGAACCAGAGGATTCGGCACATGGAAGAACTCAGGGGTTATAGCATCATGAACCCGTTGTTTTAGAAATCAAGAAA
>JACUTP010000234.1 GCA_014859785.1 Candidatus Methanoperedentaceae archaeon
GGGGAATACTTTATGAGCGTAGAAAGGTATAATAAGACATGGTAACATTTTAGCGGATTGATTTATAGAACAATTGGTGGGATGTGCGCCGTTTCGGCGTGTATCCCGCAGGGATGTGGCCCGTAAACGGGCTGAACCATAAAACATAAGGTGAATAATGAAATCAATGTATGGTTACATCAGGGATGCATGGAAAAACCCTGATGATACGTATGTAAAAGGTCTCCAGTGGCAGAGAATGCAGGAATGGAGGCGTGAACCGTCTGTGACCAGAATAGACCGTCCGACAAGACTCGACAGAGCCCGTTCCCTCGGTTACAAAGCAAAACAGGGGATAATCGTCGCACGCATAAAGGTAAGGCGCGGCAACAGGAGAAAACCGAGATATGTCCGCGGCAGACGTACAAAACGCATGGGCGTTAACAAAATAACACCCGGTAAAAGCATCCAGAGGATCGCCGAAGAAAGAGCAGCCCGGAGATTCCCGAACACGCAATTATTGAACAGTTACTGGGTCGGTCAGGACGGCAAGAGCAAATGGTATGAAGCCATACTTGTGGACACAAGCCATCCTGTCATCAAGAAAGACCGCAACCTTAACTGGATTTGTAACAATACCCATAAAGGTCGTGTTTTCAGGGGTAAGACAAGTGCCGGTGTGAAAGGCAGGGGACAGAGAACAAAAGGCAAAGGTACCGAAAAGACAAGACCGAGCCAGCGCTCGCACCATAACACAGGCAAGTGATGTATGTACATCATATAACAATCAGGGCTATAGCCCGGGCAACTGAAAGTGAAGACAGGGTAAAAACCGCCCTGTCGTTATTTATTCCTGACAACGAGATAGAATTTATAAAATCAGAAGGACATTTCGGGAACCCGATTACTATTATCCGGTCATGTATAAAAGGCAGGAAATGCCGCAAGTTTATTGATTTTTTAAAAACATCCCTTCCTGTAAAAGAGATTGAGTTACTGAAAAACCAGATAAATGAAAAGGTTGATGAACAATGTACCCTTCATATCAGGTTCGATAAACAGGCAGCGTATGGGGGTATTGTGCATCTTGCAACAACTTCTGACACAATATCTGCAAGAATAAAGCTTAAGGCATATCCTGCAAAACGCGAGATGGCTATTAAAGTTGCAGAAACGCTCTTTTAATCAAAACCTTTATCCTTTTCAGGTACATTTACGAATGCACCCAATCCGGTGCCTGGGTAGGGTAGCTGGTTATCCTATGGGACTGTGGATCCCACGACTCGGGTTCGAATCCCGACCCGGGCCCCATATTATGTCTCACTCCCACTCCTATCATGTATTCCGGAAGGTCTGCGCGCATCTTTTCTAAAAAAGCCCATGTGATGAAATTCTCTTCCTCAGTGCTGTAAATCACCCACCAGCCGTTGAGCCTGTCATAAGGGTTTCGTAGTTGGTACAGCTTCAGCATGAACAGCCTCCCTTGTTTACGCAATTGGTGTCAGATGGGCTGCTGGCAGTGATCTATTCTGTACCGGTGAGGGGATTGATGTATTTTTTTCTTTCGGTCTGCAAGCTCTTTCCCGCGCAGGTCCTGTCCTCCATGAAACATTATGTCAAAGGGTTTGAGCCTGAGATGGTAGTCATCAGGCGGGGTCGTGCTGTGAAGGAACACTGTTAAAACCGAACTTATCCTTACGGATATGGCGTATCGCCGTTCGGTATGAATTCATAGTCTATTCCAGGTGTGACTTCATGACTTAATTCCGGATGCGGACCGCCGTCCAGATTAAAACTTGTCCTTGCTGTGTGTTTCAACCAGACGACCTTTGAGGGATGAAGTGTTTCATCTGAAACCCTTATAAGCTCGTGGTAATGTACGTATCCTCTGGACTTGTACATTTCAGCCTTTTCCTCAGACCAGGTATCTATTATGGCATGAACAACATAAAGCAATTCACCGTCATATGCATCTGAAGACCACCATTGTGCGGCTCCGAATGGACCGGTATTGTAATGTTTTCCTACCAATTGATTCTTACCCGCCATTGCCCAGTAGTGACCTGGAATATCGAAAGCTCCATCTGGTCCATCGGGGGCGCCGGCGAGATAATAGTCATCCCCATCAACGTTTATCACGATGCCGTGAACAAATGCTGACGAAGC
>JACUTP010000235.1 GCA_014859785.1 Candidatus Methanoperedentaceae archaeon
TTACGTCCCTAACACGTTAATCATCCGGATAAGTTCTGTAAAAGCCTCGATTTCCTTTTCCAGAACCTCATCTTTTGTCATTGAAATACTCATTTCACCGTCAACAGTGAGCAGGTCAGGACCCCTTCGCACAAGCCTGTCCACACCATCGGCAGATAGTACACTTTTTATCTCAGGGTCGTGGACAAAACCCCTTCCAGGGAAAATGACAGTTTCCTTAACTTTACTGAGGTCGAGTGCCTTTACGTCGTCGATTGTAACCAGGCATCCGATGTCTTTCTTGACAGCGACTACATTTACCAATCCGCCAAGTTTATCAAAAATCTCAGTTAACAGCGGCGCTGCAACCTGGCCTGTAAGAATGGTTGCCTGTTTTGTCACATGCTGCAATTTCGAAAGTGCTTCGGGTTCGTTCCTTATTGCAAACGGTGCGCCGGTTTCAGGGTCATGAAGCGGTGTGCCTGTGACACGGAAAGGGAATTTGCTGTTAATGTCATCGACAATTGCTTTGAACCCGGAAACCGTATGTGGAACTACACCTTCAATAACCGGTGCGTTACCCAGTATCAAACCATCTTCGACAGCATTGGCAAAGCGCATAAGAATCAGTCCCTTAACACCCATTTCCTCAAGGTCCCTGCATGTTTCCAGAAGAACCTCCCCGTCGTTTACGCCCGGAATCAGGACAGAAGCTGCATACACATCGCATTTTCCTGCCAGTGTACGAAGCGCTTCAAGGGAATCATTGGACGTTTTGTCGTTCATGTATTCGCGCCGAAGCTCAGGATCGGTGGCAAAGACGGTGAATGTAACCTCGTTTACGCCGTGTTCGATAAAAAAATCCGCATCTTCCTTATTCAGTCCTTTCCCGCTCGTGTATCCGAGGTGTATGGGTTTTTTGTATTGGGAGAGGAATTTCACAAGGGATTTAAGGTCAGGATAGCAGCTTACGTCACCGCCGCCGCTGATATTGAATTTTGAAACGTCTTTGGAAAGAACAACAGACCGGTTCACGTCCTGGGATACATGCGGCAGCAGTTTAAAACCTGAATATCCTTCTTTTACGCTTTTGGTGCAGTAATTACAGCCTTTCTGGAACGGCATGCAGTACTTGCAGCCGAAAGCAGGTATTTCCTTTACTCCCCTGAAGTAGCAGTACCTGCAAAATCCGCGGCAATCGTGCCCGGGTCTTCCTCCGATGTCAGCAAGTAGTTCCATAGCAGTACGAAACGTAAAGGTGTTTAATAAATGTATTGGAGCTAAATCGTATCCCGTAAAAACATCATTTTTTTTGTATTCGAAATAATATGCGTAAGGTTGAAATAGCAAATCGATTACCTTTCATTAGAAAATATGCAGAACTAAAAGTCAGAAATTATTTCACTCAAAAACATGCAGGTCAAGTTGTCTCTTTGGAAGATGCTGTTTCAATATTGACAGAAAAAAAGCTACGATTACCAATAATTGTTGTGGGTGTGGTATATGCAGAGGGTTTTGTCCAATGAAGGGAATCCAAATGATACCGAGAATTAAAATTTAAAATATATGACACCAATACTTAATATCATAGATGCACCGAAGAGTACGGTAAAATTATCTGTCCCACGTGGGCTTATGGCTTCAATAAGAGATAATATTACACCAGCAATCAGCGATAAAGTTAAATTATATGTTGTAAAAAATATAATTGTGGCACACGAAAGCAAGACCGCTGACGATCCTTCTAATGGACGCTCAGATGGACGCCCTGTGAGAGATGGAGCAAAACTATTAATGAGAATGATACTCAATGATAGATTGTTATAATTTTACAATTTATAGGAGAAAATATGGTCATGGATTGCAAGTCCTGCGGGATGCATCTTGGTGAAGAACATCCACAATTAAATGAAATGTGTATTGATTGTTTTGCTGATAGTTGGGGTAAGTTAGTTGAGATGTCACCAATGATAAGTCCGCAGACCCTCTATAAAATAGAAAGTAAGAAAGAAGCTTAATTTAAGAGTGGATTTCTTTGAGGGAAATTTTTTTTGATGAAAACAGCATAGAAAATGGTCTGCGCCAGGCATACAAAAACAAGGAAGGATTTGATTCGTATATTGTTCTGGCAGTTGGTACTGGTG
>JACUTP010000038.1 GCA_014859785.1 Candidatus Methanoperedentaceae archaeon
TCAGGAAAAGTATGGAAATTCGGTGACAATATAGATACCGATGTAATCATTCCAGGCAAATACCTGCGTACCACGGATATGAGCATATTTGCATCTCATGCCATGGAAGGAATAGACCCGGATTTTCCACACAAAGTGCAAAATGGCGATATAATAGTTGCAGGCAGGAACTTCGGGTGCGGCTCATCCAGGGAACAGGCGCCCCTGGCGCTGAAACACGCGGGAATCGCATGCGTTGTGGCAGAATCTTTTGCAAGGATATTTTTCAGGAACGCCATCAATGTCGGACTTCCCATCATAGAGGCAAAACCTGATTGTGATGAAGGGGATACCATTGAAATCAACCTGGGAGAAGGAACGGTTAAATGCAAAAATAATACATATCCCGGTTCGAAACTTCCTGGTTTCCTGCGGGATATACTGGCAGACGGCGGTCTTGTTGAACACCGCAAGAGGAAGGCTTTACAATGATTTTCCCGGCAGATTATAAAGGCGTGGGCATGACACGGACCGACCCAGCTGAACGAATCGGCGGACCTGTTTATTTCACGACCGAATACCTTATTTACGAGCACGGGGACTGCTATACGATATATAAGGTTAACAGTGAAGGTGAGGGGTTACTTAAAAAGCTTGTCTCGCTTGAACTGGTTGCAGGTGGGGAACAGGTTGCAAAATTCGAAGAAAAACTTGATTCCCATGACAGGACAAGGCTTATCGAATCCGCTATTTCCCTCTGCAACGGAACGGTAAATACCGTGGTTTTTGAAGGGATGGACAGGCATACCACTTTTGTAAAAGACCCGAGCCTTCACGAGGTAATGGAAATTGAGATTATTGATATTATCCCGCCCGAGCCGCCCTGGCTTGCATTTGCAATTGAACGGCTTGTAAAAAGCGGGATACTTGGTGAATTAAACGTAATGTTTACCCAAAAACTCATCGACCTTCGCCAGTTTGAAGGCGAAAAAATCGTATTCCCGTGCCATGCCTCTGAACTGAATGGTAAGTACCTTGATACAGATGTGGATATTGAGGATAACTCCGAACTTGTCGGATGCGATATCTCAAAACAGATATTTGAACTCAGGTTCCCTGAGCTAACATATAAGCATATCAACATGTGCCCGCTAAAAGCAGAACTCTACAAACCCATAAGACCTTTTATCACGCGGTGCTGCCAGAGCAAGAAATCCGGTATGGTAAATATTGATGGTATAGACGGTGCTGTTGTCCACTGGGGCGCTTCTGAATATGATATTGTGGATGCCATACGTATGCTGGTAAAGGTCATGCAAGGAAATATGCAGGATAACAATAACAACAGGGCACGGTAACATGAAACTCGCTGTTATTCCCGGTGATGGTATCGGCAAGGAAGTAATACCTGCTGCCATGTCAGTACTTGACAGGTTCAACCTTGATATTGAGAAAACATACCTTGAAGTCGGGTACGGCAGGTGGGAACGCACAGGTCTTGCAATTACGGATGATGATATTAATACCATCAAGGAATGTGACTGTGTCCTGTTCGGCGCTATAACAACACCAAATGACCCGAACTACAGAAGTGTTCTTGTCCGTTTAAGGCGGGAACTTGACCTGTATGCCAACATCCGCCCGTTCGCTCCGCTTCCTAACGTCACGCTGCCCTGCTACAACAACAAGCATTTCGATTTTATCATTGTGCGGGAGAACACGGAGGGCATGTATTCAGGTATTGAGGAAATACATGCAGATACCGCATATACGACAAGGGTAATTACACGCAAAGGCAGCGAGAGGATTGCCGGCCGAGCCTGCAGGATAGCAGCCGCACAGAGCAGCCGGTTAACCATTGTTCATAAGGCAAATGTCATGAAATCCTGCTCGTTTTTCCGTGATATCTGTATTGAGGTTGCAAAAAAGAACAACATATCATACAGCGAAATGCTGGTTGATGCCATGGCATACGACCTTGTCCTGCATCCTGAACGGTATGAGGTTATAGTCACCACAAACCTTTTCGGGGATATCCTGAGCGACCTTTCAGCAGCCCTTGTTGGAGGACTTGGACTCTGCCCGAGTGCAAATATCGGTGAAAGGTATGCATTATTTGAGCCCGTGCACGGAAGCGCGCCTGACATTGCAGGAAAAGGTATTGCCAACCCGGTAGCAGCCATACTGAGTGTTAAGATGATGCTTGAATGGGCGGGATGGAATAAAGAAGCCCGATCACTCAGGAATGCTGTTGACGAGGTACTAAAGTCAGGAAAAACCACTCCTGACCTTGGCGGAAGTTGTACCACTAAAGAAGTTGCAAGAGCGGTAGAAACATTGATTTAATTTTAAGATATTGCCACCATTAAAAAATACGCCATCGTACCTGCCATAAGAGGTGAGATTATCCATGCCATTGCTATTTTCTTGACAGTATCACCTTTCATGATATGCATGCCGCTGTTGGCGCATCCAATCCCGATAACACCGGCAGTCACGATTTCACCGAGGGAAACAGGTATCCCGTAAATCGAGGCTGCATGGACAATCGCGGCTGCTATGAACTCAACAAATGTTGCCCTTATGACACAGAGTTCGGTTATCTCCCTGCCCACAGTATCCAGCACCCTTCCACCAAGGAGAAGAGCTCCAAGACCGAGAGCCAGACCACCGAGAATCGCACCATGAAGCGATATGAGCATGCCCGCGCCCACGAACGGTCCGACTGCATTGGCTGCATTATTGGCACCGGCAGAATAAGCAACATATGAGCCTGAAACCGTCAGGAGAATATTCAAAAATTTACGGATGGAATCCTCTGAATCGCTGTGGTCAGCAAGCCAGATAAGTACTTCAGTATAGAGATATTTGCCAACAATATATGCAAGGAACCAGGCGAGAATAGGTGTCACAACCCACCATGCAACAATTTCACTGATTGTGCCTGTGTTTATTTTTGATACATCGTAGAAAAACCCGATTCCTACAATTGCACCCACTGCCGCCTGGCTTGTTGAAATGGGCAGGCGGATGATATTGGCAAGGAATATTGTAATTCCGGCAGCACCCACTGCCACAACTGCCCCTTCAAGAAGGATAGTCCCTGGCGGCAATATCCCGCTTCCGAGGGTCTTGATAACTTCTCCCCCATTGAGCACAGCACCAAGAAGGGAAAAAATGCTTATTAATACTACAGCCTGCAATTTCGTCCTCGCCCCGGCACCGTACGCCGCGCCCATTGAGGCAGCGGCGTTATTACCGCCGATATTAACACCCATGAAAACGGCTACTGCAATTGCCGCGATAAACATTAACGTGATATCCATTGTAATAAATCCCTGTGTTTTCCTTCTCTACTATTTTATAGATAATATAAAGAATGGTATTGGCAAAATTAACCTGGACAGGGCAAATAATTACCGTTTCATGGATAACAGCTTTTCGACGAGTTTCCTGCCTTCACCTGTCTTAAATATCGGGGTATCCCAATCCTGTACTATTTTTGTCCTTGTAGTTTCAACCGCAGTTTTCGTAACAGGGTTATATCCCGTCTTCACATAGGTTTTCCTGTAAACCAGTATCCCGCATCTCTGCCATGCAGGTGTTGCGGCAAGGTTAATCCCGTGCCTGAACACGAGTTCATGAATCTGGCTGGCTTTCTTTTTCTTAAGATATTTTGCTGCCTCGTTTTCAGACATCCCGTCTTCCAGCAGGGTGTAGAATCCGCATAAGTTTATATGGTTCCTCCATGTTTCAGCCTGCCTCCATAAAAGATAATCGTAAATATTTTCTTTCCCTAACGTGATAATCCTTGAATCAAATGCTACCGGCTTTTCAAGGTTTAACTTAATAGTCAGTGCAGATGAGAGGAAACCCGGGATTATTGAATTGATTTTCTCGATTCTTTCGTTAAAAGGTATCTCGTAGAAAAAAAGGTTTATTTCATCGGAAAACAGGAATGCAAACAAAGGATTCAAACCGCTTTCGTTGAAAAACAGTACTGTGGAATCAGCCATGGCACGCGCGAACCGCTCATCATAGGGTTTTTCAAAATCCAGTGACGAAAGAATACGCCTGAACCTCCTGCCGTCAATCCTGACCGCAAAAGGCGGAAAAACCCTTAACCCGGAGTATACTTCCCTCCCCTTCATCTCCTTTTCTGAAAACTTGTGACTCACGGTTTATTGTTCATCTTCTTCGTATAAACTGATGTCTTCTACCATTTCCCCGGATTTTGTGAAATGGTTTGCAAGATGCCTTATCAGGAGAACATCCCCCACGGCTGTAACCCACCTGAACGGAATAATAACCCCGGATTTAGTTGTATCAAACATTTCAGGATTTAATTTTGTTACACCCAGACCCATTGCCTTTTTTTCCTGAACTTCAAGAAGAACATCATTGATTTTTCCTATGTAAATACCTTTATCTGTATAAACATTTAAGCCGAATAATGAAGAGACCTCGATATGCATGATTTATATCACCTTACCTGAATACGGATGATTGCAATATATACTTTATTGATTGTTTTTAATCTCAATGTATATGATTATCGTATTTTATAAATGCAATTGCTTGCACGCGCCAGCCATATAACGATTACGAAAGTTCGCAAACATTATCATCCTTAAACCCCTCATAACCAAAAAAAGGTGAATATAAATGCCAAAAATCACAGTTATAGGTTCGGGTGCGGTCGGCGCAACAACAGCCCAGAGGATAGCAGAAAAGGAACTCGGGGATATAGTACTCACGGATATAATCGAGGGAATGCCACAGGGAAAGGCACTCGACCTCATGGAAGCCGGTCCTATCATGGGATACGACTCAAGTATCATGGGGACGAACGACTACAGGGACATGGAAGACTCTGATGTTGTTATCATAACGGCAGGAATGGCACGTAAACCAGGCATGTCCCGGGACGACCTTCTCAGGATAAATTCCAATATTATAAAGGAAGTATCGGAAAACATTAAAAAATATGCCCCTGATTCCGTGATTATCACGGTCACCAATCCCCTTGACATTATGACTTATGTCACCCTGAAAACAACCGGTTTTGAACCAAACAGGGTATTCGGGATGAGCGGTGTCCTTGATTCAGGGCGGTTTGCAGCATTCATAGCCATGGAACTTGGGTGCTCTGTACGTGATATAAACGCCATGGTGCTTGGCGGGCATGGTGATACCATGGTACCACTTCCGCGTTTCACAACGGTTTCAGGTGTCCCGATAACAGAACTGATACCTGAAGCAACAATACATCGCCTTGTTGACAGGACGGTAAACGGGGGGATTGAAATTGTAAATCTACTGAAAAATGGCAGTGCCTTCTACTCGCCATCTGCCTCGGTCATGAACATGGTGGAAGCGGTTGTGAAGGATACGGCACGGATAATGCCTGTATGCGCCTTCCTGAACGGTGAATACGGTTACAATGATATTTATCTCGGTGTTCCTGCGAAACTCGGACGCAGCGGTGTGGAAGAAATAATCGAGTTAAAACTGGAAGAAAACGAGAAAAAATACCTGGAAAAGTCTGCAAATGCAGTAAAATCCGGAATAGCAGCTCTTAACAAGTTAGATTCATAAATATAATAATAAAAATACTAAGAAATTAAAAATAACTGTTACAAATCCGGATATGAATCCTGTTTTACATCCTGCGTTAAACCGCTTTAATGCGAAAAGGATAAGAATGGGTGGGTACTAATAACCTATTATCCTGAATGGATATGTAAAATCATATTGTATTTTTTACGAGGTCGTGACTTGAAATTAAATATACAACCCATCGGTATAATAAAAAAAGCCAATTCCGGGCATTCCGATGTGTTAATTTATTCTGATTTTAAAAAAATAATTGGTAATATTATGGAAAAGTTCGAGAATGGCACGAACCTTTTGATAGTACATAAAAATATGCACGAAAAAGACGAACATCAGGTAAGGGTATCAATAGCCGAATTAATTAATTGCAAGGGTAATCTGCTGAAGGTCAAAGGTATAGATGCCGATGATGACCCGGTTATTGATGTCAGACTGGGAAATGAAATATAACCCGGGGTGCAACCATGGGTGCTGACCTCGGTGACCTTTTTGAAAGAATAGAAATAGAACTTCCCGAACTGAATGGCAGGATTATTGCCGTTGATGCCTACAATACACTGTACCAGTTTTTAAGTATTATCAGGCAACGTGACGGCACACCTCTTAAGGATTCACGCGGTGAGGTGACGTCCCATCTTTCAGGTATTTTATACAGGACTACTAATCTTATTGAAACCGGTATTAAACCTGTTTTCGTGTTTGACGGAAAACCTTCCGTGCTAAAAAACCTGACTATTGAGGAGCGGAAGAAAAACCGTATCGATGCAGCGCAAAAATGGGAAATGGCAATTGCCGAGGGTGCTGAAGATGCGTTCAAACATGCTCAAGGCTCATCCCATCTAAAAGGGAATATGGTTGAGGATGCCATGACCCTTCTGGGTTTTATGGGAATACCTGTTGTGCAGGCACCGTCTGAGGGCGAAGCCCAGGCGACTTTCATGGTTAAAAATGGTGATGCCTATGCGGTTGGTTCGCAGGATTATGATGCGCTTCTTCTTGGCTCGCCTCTTGTTGTCAGGAACCTTACGGTGACAGGAAAAAGGAAGCTTCCCGGAAAAAGCATATATGTCGATGTTAAACCTGAGATAATCGAGCTTGAGGGGGGGCTTTCAAGACTCGGAATATCACGGGAGCAGCTTGTAGATATTGCCCTGCTTGTGGGGACAGATTTCAATCCAGGTATCAAAGGAATCGGACCGAAAAAAGCACTCAAGCTTATTAAGAAGCATGGTATGATTGAGGGCGTGCTCGGTGAACTGGATACTGGTATCAAACACATACAGGAAATAAGGGAACTGTTCCTTAATCCTGATGTGACACCTGATTATGATGTGAAGTGGAAAAAACCAGAGCCTGATAAGATTGTGAAATTCCTGTGCGAAGGACATGATTTCTCGGAAGCCCGTGTGGAAAAGGCTGTTGCGCGCCTCGTTGATGCTTCTGATAAGGGACAGCAGACGCTTGATAAGTGGTTTTAGTTTTTTCCGGCATCACACTTCACTCCCATTGCTATCACTATCATTTTTTTCCATCTCCTTTGCTATCAAGAATCCCCTGGCTCTTTCTGTATATTTATATTCACCAACCTTTTCCCAGAAAGCCTTTGAATGATCTGGATGTACGAGATGTGTCATCTCATGCATGATTAAGTAATCAAGAACCCATTCAGGCATACCAAGAAGCTTGTGGGATATTCGTATAGTGCCATTACCAGGGGTACAGCTGCCTCTCTGTTTTTCTTGATTTGTAACAAATTTAATGGAATTTATCCTGAGCTTTCCCTGAAAATACTTCTTATTAAATTCATCAAACCGTTTCCCAAGATAATCATCTTCATTGATTTTACGCTTAAGTCGCCTTTTCTCGATTTTCTGTTTCATTTCCTCTATGGCTTTTCTCTCCTCTTCAGGGTTCATTCCAAGAGGTAAATGCACTTCAAGAGTTTCTCCAACCATCCTTGCCTGGATGGTCTTTTTTCTATTAGGGCTCCTGATAACTTTTACTTCCATGTATTTTAACCTCCGACTATCCTTAAAATAGTTTAAGGGCTTCGGGCTGAAAGTCAAGCGCCCCGACTGGGAATTGAACCCAGGTCTTAAGATCCGCAATCTCAAAGGATATCCGCTACCCTATCGGGGCACTGCGCCAACATTCCTTTGAGAGATATTAAATGTTATTGAGCGCGTACTTTTTTCAAGCTCAAGCAGCTTTTCTTTAATATCCAGACCTTCGGAATAACCTCCAATCCCGTCCCTGGCTACAACCCTGTGACACGGAATAACGACTGGAACAGGGTTACATGAAAGTGCCCTGCCGACAGCCCTGTATGCCTTTGTCCCGATATTCCTGGCAAGTTCCGAATAAGTAATGATTTCCCCGAATCCGATTTTCTGCGTTTCCCCAAGAACCTTCCTTGTGAATTGCGAAAGCCCGGAAATATCACATTCACATGAAAAACCAGTCATTTTACCATCAAAATAATCTGCCAGTTCAAGGCTGGCAGGCAAAGTCTTTCTTTCATTCAATTCCCCATTAATTCTGACAAAACGGATAGATTTAAGCTGCTCGTCCTGCACTATTTCAATATAACAACCAAGCGGTTTTGCGAAAATAACATCAACAGCCATATATTCACCTGCATATACTTCCGGGCATATCCATACATGCTCAATCATACTAAAACTGACTGCAATACAAAACCAAAGGATTTATCCGGTTTGTTACCTAACCAAGTCCTGATGTCACAGCAATTTAAAGATATTCTTATTGAACTCCTTTCCAGGAAACAGATGTCAATAAGCAGCATTGCCCGTGAACTCAAAAAAAACGGATACGACCAGCACAGGCTTATACTCACAGGCTACCTCAGGGCACTCCATGATATGGGATACCTTGAAGAAATCGAAATACCTCCCTCAAAAGTTTATATTTTTAAGGATTCCTTAAAGAAAGACATCTACGGCATCGTAAAGGAACACCTTAAAAACTTCGATGAATCGGAAAAAACGGAAATTGCCATATATCTCCTGACATCGCTTTTCCACCGCCCGTGTTTCAAATACGAAATAGAGCTGCTTGGAATCGAGCCGCGGAAGACAAAAAACATAAAGGAATCAAAAGACCCGCGCCTTAAAGAGCACCGTGAGGCTGTGACCAGGATTAAAATCCCGCCAGATGACCCCGCCTTTGAGATAAAAGAGATACCAACCAACACGAGGCGCGAGAATGAACTCCTGGTTGACATAATTACTGATATAATAGACCTTGAGGGTCTGAAAGCAAAGTACCAGCAGACAAAGCTTGCATGAGTTTTATATATTTTAAGATACGTTATCTAACCAGGGTGATGTTCATGGAGTGCACGGAAGCTATTAAAAACAGACGTTCAATCCGAAAATTCAGGGATGATGCTATCGGGGAAGAAATTATCAATGAATTACTTGAAGCTGCCCAGATGGCACCTTCCGCAGGAAACATGCAGGCACGGGATTTTGTTGTTGTCATGAACAGGACGATAAAGCAAAAGTTAAGACAGGCTGCCATTAACCAGTCATTTATTGAATATGCGCCTGTTGTTATTGTGGTCGTTGCAAATATCGGGCGTTCATCCCGTGTTTACAAGTCGAGGGGAGAACTGTATGCCATCCAGGATGCAACAGCAGCCGTGATGAACCTGCTCCTTGCCGCGCATTCAAAAGGCCTGGGTACATGCTGGGTCGGCGCTTTTGAGGAATATATTGTCAGCGACCTTCTGGGCTTGCCTGATAAAACAAGACCTGTAGCTATTATTCCCGTCGGTTATCCTGATGAGGAACCGGTTGCACCCCCGAGGCTGGAACCGGGTAAGGTTGTTCACATGGAATCGTGGTAATCACAATCCTGCCTGCTCAATCCAGTTAATCTTACCTGGCAGGAACTTTTCAGGGTTTTTCCCGGTTTTGACGGATTCGATTATCGAAATAACGTATCCTGCAACATCCTGCGGGCTCTTACCGGTCGTGTTTATCTCAAATACTTTGTCGCACACCTCCACTGATTCCACAAGTATCACATCAAGCGCCTCAGCATCCGCATTTTCCCTGATTTTTCCGGAAGAATAATTTCTTTTCAAAAGACGTGTCATTATTTCACCCGGCTCGGTCCTGAGGACTATCACAATATCAGCAGGCAGTAAATGCGAGAGATGACCGTCCATTATTATATCCACACCACCGGGTACAAGGCTGGTTTCCTGCTTAACCTTCTTTTCAAGTTTTCCGGTATCAACCGCATATGAATCCCGTATATTATCTTTTCCCGTATGAAGCCCCTCACCGAAAACAAGTTTATTAAGCTCAATTATATGATACAGCCCGCATAACTCCTGATTCTCCATGACTGCGGTACAGACACTGGTTTTCCCGGTTCCTGGCGTACCTGTCAGGGCTGCAATCATAAAACCGAGCCCATGGCTTCTATGACCCTGCGGTTCTGTTCCCCGGTCCCCACTGTTATCCGTATCAGTGACTCGCCTGCCTCCCTGAATGAAGTGCAGTCCCTCACTATTATTCCCTGCTTCAGCAAAAGTTCGGAAACATCTGACGCTTTTTTTGGTGAGACATCAATAAGTATAAAATTTGCTTCTGAAGGATACACCTTACACAAAGGTGAAAGCCCGTCTGTTAACAGGACACGACCTTTTTCCACTGTTTCGATGGTTTTGGCGAGATGCTCGCTGTCATTAAGCGCAGCAATACCTGCCTCGCATGACAGCACATCCATGGAAAACGGGGTCATTACTTTCATATATTCCCTGCAAATCCATTCAGGTGCGATGGCATATCCCATTCTCATCCCTGCAAGACCGAAAACCTTGGAGAACGTGCGCCCCACGACAAGATTATCGTATTCCTTTACTAACCCTGAAAGGCTGTTTTGCGAGAATTCAACATAAGCCTCATCGATAAATACAATGGCATTAACAGATTCAATTATTTTCCTTGCCTGCTCCTCACGCAATGTGTTGCCTGAAGGGTTGTTTGGCGAACACAAAAGTATCATCTTAGTGTTACCTGTTACTTTATCAAGAATTGCGGCGGCATCTATGTCAAAATTCCCGTCCCTTTTTAAAAAAACAGGTTTTCCCCCGCTTGCAAGTGTTGCAATCTCATAGTACGAAAATGTCGGAACCGGGATTAGCGTTTCAGAACCCGGTGATATGAAAAGCCGCATCACTGTATCAAGTATGCCGTCCATACCGCTTCCTGAAACAACGATATTACAGGCAGGATACCCGATATAACCTGATATAGCCTGTTTCAGTATGGTTGTGTCAAATGGCGGATAGATATTGACCTTTCCTGCATTTTCCTGAATTGCAGCCACTGCAAAGGGTGAAGCGCCAAGCGGGTTTTCGTTTGAGCCGAGTTTTATAATCTTTTTGGGATCAAGAGCGTATTTTTTTGCGATTTCCTCAATGGACTTGCCTGGCACATATTCCTTAATCTGTCTTACCGTTGGTCTAACCAGGTTTTCAAATTTCATTTAATACCGACACCACCGTATCCAGCTGTTCTTTCGTGATTGTAAGCGGGGGAACAAACCGCAAAACAGACCCTGATGTGCAGTTAAGAAGAATGCCGCGCTCGCGTGTCTTATTAACAATATCCTCGCAGTTTATTGAAAGTTCCATCCCGACCATCAATCCCCGTCCCCGGATTTCCGTAACATAATCCTTATTCATACCTGCAAGTTTACCCATCAGGTATGTCCCGAGTTCTCCTGATCTTTCAACAAGCCGTTCTTTTTTCATAACATCTATGTTTGCAAGGGCTGCTGCACATGCCAGGGGACTCCCGCCGAATGTGGAGGCATGGTCGCCGCGCCCGAAGTTTACAGCAGTGTCTTCCACAGCAAGCAAGGCACCCATCGGGAATCCGCCTCCCATGGCTTTAGCCGTTGTCATTATATCGGGCAGGATGCCTGAATGCTCTTTTGCAAACCATTTCCCTGTCCTGCCAAAACCGGTCTGCACCTCATCAAGAATCAGTAATGTACCTGTCTCGTCACAGATTTCGCGCACTTCTTTCAGGTACTCATCTGATGGAACGATTACACCGCCTTCACCCTGGATTGGCTCTACAATGATTCCTGCCGTGTCCCGGGTAATGGCGTTTCTGATGGCTTCAGCATCATTATAAGGGACAAAAACCGAAGGTGACAGGGGTTCGAAAGGCTTGCGGTATTTTTCCTTGTGCGTAACGCTGAGGGCGCCGCGTGTCCTCCCGTGGAATGCATGTTCTGTTGCAATGAATTCCTTTTTACCTGAGACTTTCCGTGCAAGTTTCAGTGCGCCTTCAACAGCCTCAGCCCCCGAATTGCAGAAAAATACGCGGTTTGTGCCGCTTAAGTTAACAAGCTGCTCTGCAAGAAGCGCCTGGCATTCAAGGTAATAAAGATTTGATACATGGATTAATTCCTCAGCCTGCCGTTTTATTGCATCAACAACAGCAGGGTGGCAGTGTCCAACGTTATTTACGGCAATTCCTGCCACGCAGTCTATATATTCTTTCCCGTTGACATCTGTCACGACAGCGCCTCTTGCTTTTTTTATTGCTATTGGCTGGCGTGTATATGTCTGGAATATGTATTTGTCTGATTTTCCTACAATTTCATTATAATTAAGAGACATATTAGTTCCTCATGTTCAATAAAACCGAAATAGCAATAGATCCGGCTATCTTTTTGATTCTGTAAATATAAATAACTGCCTGAAAAGACTACGGGTGAGCAATGAACCGATTTTTTCCAAGCTCTGAAAGTATCAGTTCTTTTTTGGGTATGTCTTCTTCCTTACAATCTTCCTCTTTCCATGCCTCAAATGAGCGGAAAATAAAAAACTGACCGTCCTTTTCCCGGGATGCTTTCAAGTTCGGGTCATCTGCCCTGTCAAAAAATGCACGGTATCCTTTCAAGACTGACATTTACGAATATTGAAGGGTTTACTGGTTAATGAAGTTTGCTATTATGCCGGCAATATATCTCTATGGCGTCAATAAACCGTTGGATTGGTGTTATAAAA
>JACUTP010000236.1 GCA_014859785.1 Candidatus Methanoperedentaceae archaeon
ATCGGGTCGCCGCCGAAAGGCTCAATCCATGATGTCATAATCAACAGTGCCCTGAAAGAGGCAGCCCTCACCGACATTACGGTTAAAAATTTTGCATGGACTGACTTTGTCCTTGAGGCGCTGGTGGATTGTGAGATTGAGGCTGCCGTGGGAACACCGCCGCTTTACGTAGCTGCCTCGCGTGCCTGCGGTGCAAAGATAACCATCCCGCCAGACAAACTCTGGAAAGATAACCCGAGTTACGGGATAGTTATCAGGAAAGAACTGGTGGAGCATCCTGATGTTGTTTTAAGGTTCCTGGAGGCACATGAGAGAGCCAGTAATTTCATACGTGAAAAACCTGATGAAGCAGCCGCAATAGTATCTGACCTGGCAGGTATTGTTGATAGGGAGTTTGTGCAGGAATCTTACAGTGTTTCCCCGAAATACTGCGCCGCGCTGTCAGATGGTTTCGTGAGTTCGACTATGGCTTTTGTGCCCGTGCTTCGTGACCTGGGGTATATTTCGCGGCAGCTGGGGGAAGAAGAAATTTTTGAGCACGGTTTTATTAAACAGGTTCATAGGGATAAGCCGCACTATAACATTCAGTAACATACAGCAAGAAAAAATATTTATACAGTATTGTACAATTATATCATAATGATAATTGCAATGAGCCGTACCATAACATGCTGCAACCGCATCGTTTTCAAATACATCGCATTGGTTGTGCTGGTTCTTATTATAACATCTTCATTTTCTATGCAAACAGAGGCTGCCAACGACAAAACCGCCCCTGTTGTAAAATCCCGGATGGCAGAATCTGGCAGCGTGGCGGTTATTATTATCATGAAAGACCAGCCGTCTGCAAGTACCAGGTCACTTTCGAAAGGGGATGCGATTTCATCCATGAAAGTGCAGGCGTCAGGCAGCCAGAAATCCCTGAATGCGCTGTTGAAAGAGGAAAAGGGGGACGCAAAGGATGTAAAACAGTTCTGGATTGTTAATGCTATTGCAGTTAAAGCCTCGCCAGGTTTAATCAAGAAGATTGCAGCCCGCGATGACGTTGAGCGCATCGAGCTTGATGGGGAACTTCGTATTCTGGAGGGATTTTCTGCCCGGGTTTCGCAGGGGCAGGTTGATAATGCAACTGATGAGATTAAACATATAAACGCAACCGATGTGTGGGAATTCGGGATTGACGGGACAGGGATTAATGTTTCGGTACTTGATACCGGGATTTACAGGTTACATCCAGATATTGCGGGAAGGATTGTGAAAGAATACGATTTTGCAAATGGCGATGCTGACGCTTCTGATGACCACGGGCATGGAACGCATGTGGCAGGAACAGTGGCAGGCAATGGAAGCGGCGGGACGGCAACAGGTGTTGCGCCGAATGCGAGTATTCTTGCAGGGAAGGTATGTTATGGGAATGGTACTTGTTCTACAAGAGCAATATTAGAAGGAATAGAATGGTCTGTAGATAATAGGGCGGACATTATTAGTTTGTCTCTTGGGTCGTATGATAGCTCAATTTTTGCTGATGCGATAAATAATGCAGTAAACTCTGGTGTGGTTGTGATTGCCGCAGCAGGGAATTGTGGACCAACTGGAAACTCAAATTGTCCCCCCTTAGGCGAAACAATCGCCTACCCAGCAGCGCTGGAAAATGTGATTGCTGTAGGTGCGACTGATATTAACGATGTTATTGCAGGCTTCAGTTCAAGAGGTCCGACAGCAGACGGAAGGATTAAACCCGATGTCAGCGCGCCAGGAGTCACTATAACATCCCTGGATTATGCATCATCGGGATATGTTTCTGCTGATTGGAGCGGCACTTCCATGGCAACCCCCCATGTATCCGGCGCTGCTGCGCTCCTGTTACATGCCGCAAATACCCTCGGCATATCCCTTACCCCATCAGACATAAAAAACATCCTTAAAAACACCGCTGTTGACCTTGGCGCGGAAGGAAATGACAATACATACGGCGCAGGCAGGATAGACGTGTTTGCAGCCATAAAATCCCTTGACACCGCCCCGGCTGTTTCAGCAAACCCAACATCATACCCTGGCGGGTATCAAGCAGCAAGGAACGGCGATAA
>JACUTP010000039.1 GCA_014859785.1 Candidatus Methanoperedentaceae archaeon
GCTTGAAACATTAATTCCCGGTGACAAACCCTACGTCCACGACAGGATAGACAGTAACGCCCATTCACACCTTCGAGCCGTTCTGCTGGGTATGAGCGAGACAATCCCGGTTGAAGACGGACATCCTGTACTCGGAACGTGGCAGAGCATATTCTTTGCAGAACTGGACGGACCGAGAAACCGAACCGTAAAAATAAAAATAATCGGGAGCAGGGACTAAAAAGTCTCCAGTTCTCCCCGTGTTGTCATTTCAGTAATCTTTGTTATATTAGCAAGCCATTCGTCAATTATAGCCTCGGACTCTGATTTTATGTTATTCATATCAGCACCGTCCACAGGTATGACCTGTGCGCTGGCGATAAGCGGCTGATCAATCGGGTACCCGATCTGGGAAAGGATACGGATATACACATCATCTATTCCCGGAACTTTTGCTGCGATATCCATCGCTATACGGGTAGATAGAAGGTTGTACAGTTTACCAACATGGTTTATCGGGTTCTTGCCGCTTGTTGCTTCCATGCTCATAGGTCTGTTCGGGGTGATTAGCCCGTTACACCTGTTACCCCTGCCCACAGAACCGTCATCGCCCATTTCTGCCGACGTTCCGGTAACAGTCAGGTAAATAGAACCTGTTTTCTCATGGTCTCCGGTATTGATGAACACCCCAACCTCACGGTCTGTGTATTCAGCAGCAAGGTCGTATATCTTGCCCCTGAGTTCATCCTTGATTGACATGTAGTGTGAGATATCATCAACATATTTCCCGATCATGGCGCAGGCAACGGTCAGGGTTATCCTGTCATGTTTTCTCATACCCATGACCTTTATATCAGTTCCGATTGCCGGGATGTCCTTCTTGAAGTCCAGCACCATCTTCCTCTCAGTGTTGTAAACAATCTGCTCAACTTCTGAGAAGGGAGCATGCCCGACACCGAAAGAAGTATCATTTGCCATTGGTGCCTGTCCGCGCTTAAAAACGCTCTGAAGGTCAGTTGACCCGTCGCCGAGCTTGCAGTCTATAATAATATCATTTTCAGTATCAATATCAGGAAGCGTGTCTTTCAGGTACTGCTTTGTCGCCCTGACCGCTGCCGTATCGGTAGCAATTTTTGAGCCCTCGAATTCCTTTGTAGCCCTTCCCACAAGAAGAACATAAATTGGTGAAATTAACTCCCCACCTTTGAATTCCGGACTGGAACGTCCTGCCACGACCTCCACCTGGTCAGTATTGTGATGGAGTACTGTCCCGCATTTCTTGATATATTCATTGCATAATGCCCTGCTCACGGCTTCTGCAAATCCGTCAGCCATGCTGTCCGGGTGTCCGACACCCTTTCTTTCAACCAGTTCAATTTCCTGTTTCTCAATAGGAGTCTGGGTAATTTTTTCCACACGGATGTTTCGTGACATGGTTTCCTCAAGTATTTTTTAATTCACTGATGTTATCGTATATTTAATAACTTTCGGTTTGTGTAAATTCTGCACATCTATTAATATGTTCTATTAATAATAACAGGTGAAAAACATCGGGATAGCAAACAATGACAGGAATATCAGAATCAACTATGGAACTACTTGCAAGACACGGCTACCATATTGCAGGCTCACATGGTGCTGTAAAAACATGCCTCTGGCTAAACAGGAGTATGCGCGGTGAAGGTGGATGTTACAAATCCCATTTCTATGGCATGGCATCACACCGATGCATCCAGATGACTCCGACACTTGTATGCAACCACAGGTGTCTTCACTGCTGGAGGGCAGTTGAAGCGCCTGTGCCCCTTCCTGGAAAATGGGACTCCCCTGAAGAGCTTGTGGAAGGCTGCATGAAAGGTCAGAGCCGTCTGGTTTCGGGATATGGCGGGTCGAAAACAACGGAGAGCGCGAGATGGAAAGAGGCATATGAGCCGAAACATGTTGCTATATCATTATCCGGCGAGCCGACGACATATCCTTACCTTCCCGAACTTATAGAGGAATTCCACAGCAAGGGTATGACCACATTTGTCGTCACAAACGGCACAAACCCGGGGATGGTCGGGAAAATTACCCCGACACAGCTTTACATTAGCCTGAACGCACCCGATGCTGATACATACGCAAAAGCCTGTGCGCCCTTATCAGATACATGGGAAAATATTAAACAGTCACTTGAAATCATGAAAAGCTCAAGAACAAGAACGGCAGTACGGATAACCCTTACAAAAGGAGTGAATATGTTTAATCCTGAAGGTTATGCGCGTTTGATAGAGACCGCCGAGCCGGATTATATCGAATTGAAAGCCTACATGCATCTTGGTTTTTCAAGAAAGCGCCTCTCCCGCGAAAACATGCCGATGCATAACGAGGTGCTGGATTTTTCAAGACAGGTAGCGCAGGAAATGGGCTATAAGGTAGCAGATGAGTCACAAATAAGCAGGGTAGTCTTGCTGTCAAAAGATGGTTTGAAGCAGGGTATTTCCAATGACATGTGAACTTTACCCTTATTTTGGCTTACATTAACCGCTTAGGTAAGCAAGCACACAGGTTTGTAAATTGCGAAGCAATACGTGTGCGCACTTTCCTGAGGAGGAACTCTGGCTGTATAACAAAATCCTTATGTGCTTTTATATATAATTATATCTGTTATAACATGGCTGAAGGAGAAGCTGATGAAATCCTGACAGAAAAGGTACTGCTTGAACCAATCGAGATTCTCGTCAACCTTGCAAAGAGCGGTGAGATTGACCCGTGGAATATCGATATAGTCGAGGTCACAGATAAGTTCCTGCATCAGGTCGAGGAACTGGAACGTATGGATTTGCGTGTTTCAGGGCGGACACTGTTGTACGCCGCCGTCCTTTTGCGCATGAAATCCAATGTGCTTGTAGAGATGCATGAGCCTGAAGATATCATTGACGATTACGATTTCGATGATACGGATGATTTTTCAGTCAGCGATTATCCTGTCCCTTCTTTGCCCTTGCGCCGCCATTCCAGACGCCCTGTAACGCTTCAGGAATTATTATCCGAACTTAAAAAGGCTGAAAAAACAGAAAAACAAAGGGCTGAAAGAACGAAAACCATTAAGGAAGAAAGGCGTGCGACTGTCAGGGAAGTGCTTTCTATTGCCCATGAGGAAGATATTGAAAGCAGGGTAGGAAAAATGAAAAATTTACTGGACGGGTTATTCGAGAAACAAAAATACGTTAAGTTTTCAGAACTTAGCCGGACTCTTGACAGGTCGGGTAAGGTGATGGCTTATCTTGCGATACTGTTTCTGGCTACAAGAAAGGAGATATGGCTTGAGCAGGAAGAAATATTCGGTGAGATTTTCATTCGCCAGTGGGAGGTGTTATGATTTCTGATAAAGGGATTATAGAAGCCGCATTATTCGTATCAGGCGAACCACTGGAATCCGGTCAGCTTCGAAACCTTGTTAAAAGGAAAAACATTAATGAATTAATACATGACCTTGCGGATGAGTACAGGCAGCGTAATTCCCCGCTTGAGATAAAGGAGATTGAGGGACGGTTCGTGATGCAGGTAAAACCCGAATACGCGGACAGGGTAAGATCCATAGCACCGAAAGAGCTGCGCGCACCTGTGCTTCGGACACTGTCCATGATTGCTTACCACCAGCCAATTATCCAGTCAGAGCTTGTTGACAGGAGGGGGGCTGCTACATATGAGCATGTCAGGGAGCTTGAGGAGCGGGGATTGATATCAACAAAACCTGAAGGAAGATCCCGGCTTCTCCAGACAACTCCGCGTTTTTCTGAGTATTTCAACCTGGAATCATCAGACCCCGAAGAAATAAGGCGCATGATTATCAGTCTTGCCCGCGAGCAGAAAATGGGACTTGATAAATGGCTTGGCAAGCAGGGAATCGGGGTGACACCAATGTATGAATCCCTGATGGGGCTGTGCGGTATTTCCGGGTACGAGGTCGTTAACCCGTATAATTCTGATGATAAGGAACGCGAGCGTATCAGGGAACTGGGCGTGCTTGTAATTTCAAAAGGATATGGTGAGCGCGTTGGCGGGTTTTTTGACGGCAGGATAATAGAAGTATCTGCATCGACTTTCGGGGAACTTATCAATTCCATTAATATCCTTGCAGAATACGGCAGTCACAGGAATGTCCGGGAGAGTATCGAGTACATTTCGGGATTGAAGGATGAATATATCGAGAAAACATTTGATATTACCGCAAAGGTTTCGCCGCAGACCGGGATGATAGCGCACATGGTTAATGAACTGAAACTTGGCATATCCTCGGATGGCGTGAAGATTGCACCTGATTACGGTACGTCAGGTTCAGGCAGGGAAGTGGGGGGTGCGGATATTTTTATACCCACGCATAGTAATGCGGATATGGATGTTGTAAAAAGGGTGTGCCAGCGCTATAATGTGCTGATTGAGGGGTTGAAAAAGTAAAATTATCTCCAGAATCCTCTCATTATCATGAACCCCTTCATTTCCACTGGAAACCCCTGATAGATGCGCAGCAGAAGCCTAAATATATTACATAATCATAGATAAGGTATGTTATCCCGCAGAGTAGGACATTTTGTTGAGTCTGTTATCCGTGATATGACACGCCTTTCCCTGAAGCATGGTGCCATAAACCTTGCACAGGGATTTCCTGATTTCCCTGCACCTGAGGAAATAAAACAGGCAGGTGCTGCGGCGATAATGGATGACCATAACCAGTATTCGATTACGTGGGGGGCAAAGGAACTGCGTGATGAGCTCTCACGAAAAGCACTCGAATACAATAAAATCGAATCAGACCCTGACAATGAAATAACGATAACTTGCGGCTCCACCGAAGCAATGATGGCTTCCATGCTTTCAATTATAAACGAGGGTGACGAAGTTGTGGTTTTTGAGCCGTTCTATGAGAATTACGGGCCTGATGCCGCTGTGTCGGGTGCTGTGCCGCGTTTTGTTCCGCTTGATGATGAGCTTAACATTGATGAGGACGCACTTGTTTCGGCATTTAATAAAAAAACAAAGGCGTTAATCCTGAATACCCCGAATAACCCTGCCGGGAAGGTTTTCACAAATGATGAGATGAAATTAATTACTGACATGTGCGTGGAGCATGATGTCATTGCAGTGACTGACGAGATTTACGAGTATATATTGTACAATGGTAAAAAGCATATCAGCATCGGTTCCCTTGACGAAATGAGGGACAGGACAATAACCATAAGCGGTTTCTCGAAAACATACAGTGTCACAGGATGGCGTATCGGTTACGCTATAGCAGAAAAAAACCTGACATCAGGTGTCAGGAAGGTGCATGATTTCCTGACAGTCGGGGCTCCCGCTCCCCTCCAGCACGCCTGCGTTCGTGCGCTCCAGATGCCTGATTCATATTACAGTGACCTTGCCAGGATGTATGGCAGGAAGAGAAAACTTCTTTATAAGGCACTGGCAGGTGCCGGGTTCAAATGCCGTATGCCTGATGGCGCCTATTACATAATGGCAGATATCCCTGACGGCACGGGCATGGATGATATGGAATTTGCAAAATACCTTGTCAGCAAGGTCGGTGTGGCATCGGTTCCCGGGAGAAGTTTCTATAACAGTGGTGCAGGTATGCGCAAGCTTCGGTTCACGTTCTCAAAGAAGGACGAGACCCTGCTTGAGGCAGCCAGCCGGCTTGAGAACCTGAATGTTTAATTATAATCATATATAAAAAAATCGAAAGGTATTTAATATATCATGTAATTTCCATCATAATCATGGATGAAAATTTAATAAGTTTTATATCAAGTATAACTGTTGTTTTCGGCATATTCGGAGTTTTCCTTTTTGTTAAGTTATTTTCAACCTGGAAAAATATTGATAAGAACCTGATAAAAGCGCGGGTGTTCCTCGCAGAGGGGTTTGTGGTGAAAAATATTGTTGTGATTTTCATTGTGGGGTTGCTGATAGCAATGCATAATTTCATCGTGTTTCTGGAGTTGGCATATCCGGAATTTTATTACGGGCAGGTTTCTTCCCGGTTTCCATCCGGTCTTTTTTCTGTCACAATTTTGCTTGCATCTTTATTAATGGTTGACTGGCTCATGTTCAGGTGGATTAAGCTTACCAGATAATGAAGAGCATTGTATGGGTGGTTTAGAATAGTTTTACAGTACTCTTTGCTAATTTATTTAAGCATTAAAGTCGAGTAACACAAAATGAAAATCGTCATCATAGATTACGGGCTTGGCAACCTTCGAAGTATTGAGAAAGCGATTGAGTATATAGGTGCATCTGCCATTATTTCAAAGGAAATACCGGTTATTGACAGTGCGGATGCGCTGGTGCTGCCGGGCGTGGGTGCGTTCCGTGATGCTATGATGCATTTTGAGACGCTTGAGCGTGTGGTTAAGGATGCGGTTTCCGATGGAAAGCCATTGCTTGGGATATGTCTTGGAATGCAGATGCTGGCATCTGAAAGCGAGGAAGGAGGTCTTCACGGGGGTCTTGACCTTGTGCCAGGAAGGGTTGTCAGGTTCCCGCAATCCGAACTTAAGGTTCCCCACATGGGCTGGAACTCGCTTGTTATCAAAAAGGACATACCGCTTCTTAAAGGCATAAAGGACGGCTCGTTCGTGTATTTTGTGCATTCCTACCATGTGAGCACCGAAAAAAAATATAGGGCTGCTGTGTGTGATTATGGTGTGGAGTTTTCAGCGGTTATTACAAACAAGGCAGGGAATGTTACCGGTACCCAGTTCCATCCTGAAAAAAGCGGGGAAATAGGGTTACGGATGCTTCGGAATTTCGTGGGGATGTGCGATTGAAGGTTGTGTAAGGCGCTGCATCAGGGGAATTGTGTGAACCTCATGGAGACTTTCTTTATCATGGTTCATGAAAATTTACCCGGACACCTGTTCATCCGCATTAACCCGCCCCGCGCCGCAGCTTATCCCCTTCACCTTCTCAACCATAACAGGATACGTCAACTCCAGAATCGTCTCGAGGTTCATGATATCCTCGGTATTATACTTAACAAGAAGCTCAAGCGCCTTCCCATCCCCGCGCTCGTACTTATTCCACAGCCTGACAGCATCAAAACCCGATATCCCCTGCGTATCCCCGCTTCTCTTTAACCCGAGCATACACTCAATATTCTTAAGACCTCCACTGTACCCGATTCTCCTTAAAGGATACATAAGGTCGGTATGCAGGTGGTTAAAAAACCCGGGGTATTCACTCTCGATAAAAGGCAGGTCAAACCGCGCCCCGTTAAAGGTTACAAGCTGCTTGTACTTTGAAAGCTCATCCACTGCATCATCAAGGTTAATACCCCTGATAAAGATTTTTGCCTGCTTCCCGTCATAAATCCCAATCATCGTAATCTCATGGTAGTACGGGGAAAGTCCAGTTGTCTCAATATCCACATAAGCGGTATCCCCCTTGAAATGACGGTACGCCCTCCACTGGTGACACGAAGGGATGCAGTTTGAGAAAAAAACATGGTTGCCTGACGACAACTGCTCAACCGATTCCTCAATACAAGTCACAAGTACGCGTTTCTTAGCTATCGGGATTCTTACCTGGTGATGGTTCTCCAGGAAATCCTCCCAGTCCACAATACCTGATTCCCATATCCTGCGCTCAACAGTGTCCCCGATACCCTTTACGTGTATGTATGTATTGTTTAGCATGTCCTAATTGAAATTCAGAATCTCGTGTTTCATATTCGACAGGTCTACCAGTATCGCCCTTGCAGGTACCGGGTCAAGGTTCATCCTCTTCTGGAACTCGGTCTGGCTCTGCCATGTCCCGCTGTTTACTGCCAGGACGCCCTTGTAAGGCATAACACCCACGGTATGCACATGCCCACAGTGGAGTATGTCAGGAATTTCAGATATCACGAAATGGTCTGTTTTCTCAGGCGCGATGGAAACCCTGCCGCCGTATATGGGTGAAAGGTGCCTGACCCTTAGCATCTCGATCATGGGCTTTACAGGCTCCTCATACGAATATCCCGGGATGCTGGCTATGATATCGTCCATTGACCTGCCGTGGTATATCAGTACTCTGGCACCCCCGAGCTCAACCATCGAAGGGTTGCCGACAAATGTTATATCGTTCCTGAACATCCTGGTAATCCTTTCAGGAAAGCTGGGCTGGGGTTCAGCCTGCCTGACAGCATCGTGGTTTCCTGGTGAAATGATAATCCTGATTCGTCCGGGAACGGCATTTAAGTACTCCGCAGCTTTCCCGTACTGCTCGTAAATATCAGTGATTGCAAGCTCCTTATCCTGGTTCGGGAATATCCCGATACCGTCAACCACATCACCTGCAATTACAAGATAATCAATATCATCCCTCTTCCCCAGCCACTCCGCGAACCGAAGCCACGCATATTCAAGGAAGGTGTTGCTCCCAACATGAATATCCGAGATAAATACCGCCTTTCCTTTCGCCCTTTTTTCTTCAAGGGATGGTCTTGAATTCGGAAGGTCGGGCCATGTAATCCTGTCTGCAAAAATAATATTCCCGTCAGTGGATAACGTGCCTGTAACTGCTATTACCTCATCAAGCAGGACAGAGTTTGAAGCCTCGAACAATTCCCTGTCCCGCTCCTTGTGGACAAGTACACGCATGGTTGAGGTGGTATCCTCAATCTCAAGGAGCCTGTGCCCGTTTGCAGTCGTTCTCTTATCCTGCACCATGCCTATTATGGATAGCGGCTCCCTTGAATCAAGATTCCTCTTTTTCAGGCTCTCGATTGGACGTGCGCTTATCCTTTTCCTAAGCATATCCCCAAGCAGTGCATACCTGTCCTTGAAATACTGGACAAAATCCATATATTCCCCGATGCATGTGGAATGGTCTGTTATATCTGATAGAATCGTGACAGGCGGTGAAGTTATGCTTCTGCCTCCCGGATGTACCGGTCCTGTTATTGCTTTTATTTCAGGGGCTCCAGAGGTTTCGGGCATTTGCCGTCCTGAAGTAACAAATGCGGGTATGTGTTCTTTCCCGATTACAAAAACCGAACTGTTAACTGATTCCAGTACGTCCTTTATAAGCTCATGCGAGCTCTCGTTTTTTAAAATATCCAGTGCCTCCGGGTCTATCTGGTAACCAGATTCCGTAAAAATCCTGACAATATCTCCGGTCTCCATGCAATGGCAATATACAGGTGAATCGGGATAAGATTTTCCCATAGCAATAGATAAATCTTAAAACATCTATTAGTCCATCTTATATATGAATCTTAAAGAAAAACTGGTTAATTTCAATAAAAGCGACAATTTCTGGGTAGCGCTTCTGCGGGATGTTATTTTCGTGGTGGCTGTTGTTGTGATTTTTTCCTCGGTTTCCCATATTGCCCTCGGGCTCTGGACACCGATGGTTGCTGTGGAAAGCGGCAGCATGCTCCCGAATATCCATATAGGGGATATCGTATTTATTGAGAGTTTCGACCGCAGCGAGATTATAACTTACGAAACAGGAACCCGGACAGGATATACATCATTCGGCGATTACGGGAACGTGATACTGTACAACAAGCTCGGGCAAAAGGGCAGTACACCCATCATCCACAGGGCAATGTACTATGTTGAGGAGGGTGAGCCGATGTGGAATGGCGGTCCAGCCGCACCACATGCAGGGTATATCACCAAAGGCGATAACAACATCGGGTTTGATCAGCAGGGTGATATAAGCTACCGCCAGCCTGTGAAGGAAGAATGGGTAATAGGGGTTGCACGGTTTAACCGTCTGCCGGTTGTGGGTTATGTTTCCCTGATACCGAGGAAAATCCTGGACATGTAATATCAGGTGTATAATTTTGTCTGGCTCGGCGGCTTGTATTTTTCAAGGGGTTTGAGCCTGTAATCCTCGAAAAGAACCCTTTTTGTACTTTCCGTTGGAACACTGAGGGATATCTCCTTGGTCCTCCCGTACCTGCCCTTGCTTATAACGATGGCATTCAGGATACCCAGCATGTCAAGTTCGGATATTAAATCGGTAACCCTGCGTTGTGTCAGGATATCAATACCTATCATATTGCACATGTTTTTATAAACGTTATAAGCCTCTCCTGTTGTGATATTGTCCCTGTTGCCGTTGGTATTGAGAAGGAGCGAACTTAGAAGTACAAGTTTTGACTGTGTGGGGAGTGTACGCACCACTTCCACAACACGGTCTGTTTCTATTTTTTCCTGAGCCTTTTTCACATGGATTTCAAGCACCCTTGATTCCCCCACACGGTCGGCAAGTTCGCCTGACACACGGAGCAGGTCAAGTGCGCGCCTGGCATCCCCATGCTCCTGTGCAGCATAAGCAGCACATAAGGGAATTACCACCCCATCAAGGACATCTGGCATGAAAGCCCTTTCTGCCCTCTGTTCCAGGATATCCCTTAGCTGGTTTGCGTCATAAGGAGGGAATATTATTTCCTCCTCGCCGAGTGAACTTCTAACCCTGGGGTCAAGGAATTCGGTGAATTTCAGGTCATTGGTTATGCCAATAAGACTCACTTTAGCATATTTCAGGTCAGAGTTTATACGGGTGAGATTATAAAGAACATCATCTCCCTTGATCACGAGTTTGTCCACCTCGTCAAGTATGATAATCGCAATACGCCTGTCAGAATCCACGGCATCCTTGAACTCAGTATAAACCTGGTCTGTGGGCCAGCCTGTCATCGGTATATCCTTTTCAAAATGCCTTGCCAGGAAAGCAAGCAGCCTGTACTGGGTATCCACTACCTCGCAGTTTATGTAAATAACCCTGCATGAAATACCATGCACCTCTCCCATCCTTTCAAGTTCCATACCGACATGCTTTGCCACCGCTGTTTTTCCTGTCCCGGTTTTCCCGTACATCAAAATGTTTGACGGCGTTTCTCCCCTTAGTGCTGAAACCAGGATGGATGCAAGCGACTTTACCTCGTTGTTCCTGTGGGGAAGGTTGTCCGGCGTATACGTTGCGCGAAGAACCTCCCGGTTTTCAAATATGTTTCCTATCGTTAAAATATCCTCAAAAATACCCTTTATTGATGCAACTTCACCGTTCATTTTCTCCTCCTCAGGCTCTTACGATAATGTTTCCAATAGAAGGAAAGGTATTAATACTTATGGTCATGCCCCCTTTACTTCATATGGAACATATTTACACAAATTATAACCATAATCAAAAATACTTTTCTTGATAGTGTTTATTTAAAGTGATATGATATTAATACCAATACAGTTCGTGACTGGTAATAAACTACCCCTTTATTTCCACTGGAAAGTTCGGGGGTACCCTATTATTTCCACTGGAGATTCTTAATAACCATTAATAACTAAAAATAATATAAAAATAAAAAACCAATGTGACCTTCTTTAGCGTTTATTCTATATAAATGTTATTACTTTGATGAAAAAAAAGACGAAAAAACGAGTGAAATAATAATGATATTGATGAATATAAAGACAATTTAAAGACAGTAAAGACAATTTAAATTCAACAAAAAGGAGTAAAAAGACCGAATCGAAAAAGAGAATCCAAAATTCGATTAATACTCCAATCTAATATTTCCAGACGAAACAAAGGGGTAGGATAAATCAAAAATAATATGAGAAAACAATATTATATAATATATGAAATAACTTTAAGATTCCTGTTGTTACTCGTCAACAGGAATTGACTCAAGCTGGCTGGAAAGACCCCATATAAGTGTTCTTGTGTGAATGGGTACGTTGGGGTCGTTTCCCATCTCATCCAGATTTGAAATTACCATTGCCGCCCTTGTTGAGGGCGTTTCTTTATCATTTGAGAGTATGTACCGTATATTCTCGGCGTTACGCCTTATATTTCTCGGTACTGAATCGTCGTTTATTATACGTTCGAGCGCATCAATGCAATTTTGGAGGGTTTCTTTGGAATTTACCGTCACAGTTATCACTCCGGTTTACTATTATAAAACAAGCAAACCATAATTCAGTTATTATTTGAAAAGGCTTTCGGTGTAATACAATGTCAGAATTAGAAGAGAACCAGAAAATACGGAAAATCACAAATCTTCTTGAGAAAGGTGGAACAATGCTTGCTAATCATCACGATTGCGGCGCCCCTATGTTCAGGTACATGGGTAAAATAATATGTCCTGTATGTGATATAGGTAGAGACAAACCGCCCGTGTCCGGGGTTGAAAAAGTTGCCAGAGATGTGTGGTCAGGAGAAAAAATACCTTCTATAGTTGATGCATCTCCCGCTGGTGTGGAATCTGTTAATGATGTTAATAAGCAGCAACCCATGATTTCCCGGTATCTTTCTGATATCGGGATCGAAAACCAGATCCGCAATAAGCTAAAAAGCCTTGCATTAGACATTGAAGATGAGAGAGACCCCAGGATACTCAGGGAAAAGATGGAATGTATCGAGCTCGGGATCAGGATTTTAAAATCATTAAAAAATTGACTTATGTCCCGATGAGAAGCCAGGATTTACCCAACACACCCTTGGTACAGGGTCGCAGCCATAACTCCAGGTTTTAAGGGAATCCTG
>JACUTP010000040.1 GCA_014859785.1 Candidatus Methanoperedentaceae archaeon
TTTGTCCCGTTTTTTCATCAATTTCTGTTGCAACCAAGTATTTTTAAATAAAATAATTAGTTAAAGAGCTTATTTTCGTAACAACTACAATTAGTTAACTACAAGTAATACCAGATACTATATACAAAATAAGGGGTGTATCAAATGAAAGTGGATGAAATCTTAAAGAACGTAACAGAGGAAATCGCAAACATGATTTCCACAAAGACAGTAATCGGAGACGCCTTAACCATCCAGGGTAAGACCATCATACCCGTGACCAGTGTGAGTTTCGGCTTCGGGAGCGGGGGTGGTGAGGGCAGGAAAAAGGATGGTGAGGAAGGTGTCGGAGGCGGCGGGGGCGGAGGTGCTATCATTAAACCCGTGGCTTTCCTTGTGGTATCAGAGGAAGATGTAAGGTTACTAAGCGTTAAAGGCAAAGGAGCAATACAGGAATTGACTGAAATTATTCCGGAGATTGCTGAAAAAATAAAATCAATTAAAGGCGATAAAAAGAAAGAAGAAAAAAAGGAAGAGGAAGAAAAAGAACAGGACGTATAAGCCCCTTATCCGTCACTGGATGATACTGAAGCCGTTTTATGGCATGGTTAATGATAGCAGTAACAGTAATATTCGTAATCGTGTTAGTGATATCCTTATCCATAGTACCTGTAAAAATCCATATGGATTCCACAAGGTCAAGCGGCAAAACAACAGGGGAGCTTAAGATACGCTGGTTAATGTTTCTTTTAAGTTATGCATTCGATGATAACAAAACAGAATTTCTTCTTTTCAGCCGCAGGATTGCCAGATTCACACATGAAAAAAAACAGCTTATTCCGGATAAAAAACAGGAGAAAACCGTACAGATACCAAAAAAGCTTCCGGCAGGGAGTTATTTATCACTCACAGGACCCGTGTTAAGGTTAATTAAAGGAATCTTCGGTGCTTTCAGGTTTAACAACCTTGATTTCCATATAACCTACGGCATGAATGATCCGGGTATTACCGGTATCCTGGCAGGATTCCTGCATGCCGCAACAGGTCCATTCCAGGCAGGGCATAATTTCAGTTTCTCCCCGGATTTTAGAGGACCAAAATTGGATTGGAATGCAAGGGGAATGGTTACATTAATCCCTTTTAAACTGGTTTTGCCTGTAATATTGTTCGTAACAAACACGCAGGTCATGAGGTTTGTCTTTAGGGGAATCGGGTTTTTTTAAGATACCCCCTTCCCGACAAACCTGCCGGTAAAGACGAATGCATAGAAAAGGTACCTCGACAAAGCCCATTGCACCCCCTCAGCCCAGGTTGAAGCTCACCATCTTGATGTTTGTCATCTCCTCAATAGCAAAACGCACACCCTCACGACCAATACCGCTTTCCTTCACCCCTCCGTAGGGCATGTGGTCGGCCCTGAAAGTGGGTATTTCGTTAATCATCACCCCCCCAACATGAAGTTCCCTGATAGCACGGAAGGCATTGGATATATCCCTGGTGTAAACCCCTGCCTGCAAGCCATAGATGCTCTGGTTTACCATATCCAGGGCGTCTTTGAATTCCCTGAACTTTATCACTGAAACAACAGGTGCAAAAGCCTCGAGGCACACAACTTTCATATCGGGTTTAAGGTCAGACAGCACAGTGGGAGCAAGGATATTCCCATTCCTTTCCCCTCCTGTGAGAACCTTTGCCCCTTCCTGTTCAGCCTCACGTATCCACGCCTGTGCCCTCATTGCAGCGTCCTTGCTAATCATCGGACCAAGGTCAGTCTCATCCAGTAAGGGGTCTCCTATCCGGAGTGTCTTGACCTGCGGAATGAACGCATTTAGAAACTCATCAAAGATATTTTCATGGACGTATATACGCTGGATGGAAATGCAGACCTGCCCTGAATAGCTGAAGGCTCCGATAACACACCTTGGCACTGCTTTTTCAATTTCTGCTGATTTGTCTATAATAGTTGCTGAGTTGGAACCAAGCTCAAGGGTCACTTTTGCCATCCCTGCAAGCTTTTTTATGCGCCTGCCAACAGGGGGGCTCCCGGTGAATGTTACCATGTTAACATCTTCGTTCGAAACAAGCGCTTCTCCGGCACCTGGTCCCTGACCTGTTACGATGTTAAGGTGAGCGGAAGGCAAACCTGCTTCAAGCATTATTCTTCCAAGTTCCAGCGCTGTGAGGGGAGAGGCACTGGTGGGTTTCAGTACAACAGTGTTTCCTGCTGCAATAGCAGGCGCCACCTTGTGGGCGACCATGTTCAGGGGAAAATTAAAAGGCGTGATAGCAGCTACAACCCCGGCAGGCTCACGGATGAACAGTCCGAAATGTTTCTCAGTACCCGGAGCAGCGTCCATCTGGATTGTCTCACCTGATATGCGTTTTGCCTCCTCGGCAGCAAACTTGAACGTAAGTGCGGAACGTTCGACTTCCATCCTGGCTGATTTTATGGGTTTGCCATTCTCGGTTGAGATAATCCTTGCAAGTTTTTCTTTTTCATATAGTACTAAATCGGAAGTGTTCTCCAGTATCTCGGAGCGCCTGTGAGCAGGAAGCTTTTGTTTATTAAAAGACTCCCTCGCAGATTCAACAGCCATTCCAACATCCCCTGGAGTTGCTTCAGGGACTCTTGCCAGAAGTTCATGGGTATAGGGATTGATAACATCAAAATATTTATCACTTCCCACCCACTTTCCGCAAATTAACATTTTACATTCTTTCATACTCCAATATCTTGCCCTGAGGTAACTTTAAATTTACGGGCAGTATTTACAAAATAACCAAACCAATTTGTTAGGGTAGAGGCAGTTTTTATTTCTCTCCAGGTCTTATTTTATTTAATTTCTTTTCAATCTTCTCATAATCGCCCAGGTAAGCAGTCATTAAGCTTTTCCAGAGTTTGCCGTGATTAGGAACATTGAAATGCAAAAGTTCATGCACAATAAAGATCGGAATATTATATAAACAATTATAAAAAATTCATAGATGATGTAATAAAAATTGCTAAGTGTTGATGTTGTCAAGCTTCCGGCAAAGGATTCCGCTTTGATCGATCACTTTATAAAGGTGGGCGAATTCAAAAGCAAAAACGAATTTATCACATACGCAATAAAAAAAGCCGTCAATGAGGTTATTCTAAGAGAACTTGAAGAAAAAAGCCGTGCTGCTCCTCAAATGGCTGAAAAAGATGTTGATAAACTTTTAACCGAAATAAAAGATATAAGAAAAAAGCTATGATTGTTACTCTGGTTTATGATATTCAATGGATGCACGAGAGCGTAGAGCATTCAAGGATCAAATAAAGGCATCAAGTTTTCTCTTAATTTACAGTTTACGCCCATGGATTTTCACTCCCATGAGAACTCAAACCATAACCTGAATATCTGCGAGCCCATTCCGAAAACATCTTTCACAAGGTTTACCTTCGTGGCGCCGCCTTGCCTCCATTCCACAGGGAATTCCTTTACCTTATAGCCTGCACGCTGTGCCCGTACGAACAATTCAGTATCCCAGAACCAGTGCGTGTCTTTTACAGAATCCATGAGTTCAAAAAGCGCTGTTCTTTTAAATGACTTGAAACCGCACTGGTGGTCATAGAGTTTCGAGCCCAGCATCAGCCTTGCAAGGAAATTGAAACCCTTGCTTGCAAACCCTCTTTTCAGGGGTCTTTTAACGTTACTTTCCGGCAGCATTCGTGAACCTGTGGCAAAATCATACCCGTCCCGAATATATTGTATAAGTTCAGGCAGGTGTTTCATATCAGTGGCAAGGTCAACATCAATATAAGCGAGTATTTCACCTTTTGAAACCGAAAAAGCCCTGTTAAGCGCCCGCCCCCTTCCCTGCCGTTTATCCGAGTGGAGATGTACCACGAAATCAAATTTTTGCGCAAGAGCCTCACCAATCCTGTCCGTACCGTCAGTGCTTCCGTCTTCTGCGATTATGATTTCAAACGACGATGTTATTTCGCGCAAGAGCGCAGCTGTACGCCCAACTGTGCTTTCAAGTCTTGATGATTCATTATAAGCAGGTAATACAATCGAAACTTCAATCATTATAACACCCTGTTAAAATTCACAGTTTATTTACAACCTATTTAATTATTTCATAAATCATGGCAGGAAAAATTATGGATACTATCAAGATCAGGACCTCGAAGATAAAAGGAACCTGAAAAGATTATGTGCAATATACGCCAGTACCCCCATTGAGACTGCCAATGCCATGGCATTTACAACATCAATTCCTGGTACTAAATACGGAAGCTGGACCGGCATGTACCCATATTCTGCAAACTCAAAAATTATATGGATGGCTACCGTAATACACACAACGAATATCAATAAGATTGTCCTGTGCAGGAAAGATTTTGTCAGGAAGGCTTTTGCCCTCAGGACATCGTCAGGTATTTTGTTTAATAAAAGATATGCCCTGAATACATAAAATAACCCGGTAACTGCAAAAACTACTGATAATCCCAGTAATATTGTTTCCGTTTTTAATATCATCTATGTTATAACTAAACGGCTTACAATAAAAATTTTTCCATAAACCTGTTAAAATTTTTCCACATTTAACAGGAAAACCTATCTATTACTTTTTACTATCTGAATTATATGGTAAAGCCCGGGGATTCCTTTGATTGTTATATGGTAAGCTGGGATGAAGCTTACAGGCTTTGTAAAATCGTTGCACGTAAAATCAAAGAGGCAGGATATGAACCCGACCTTGTGGTTGGCGTTGCAAGAGGCGGGCTTGTACCTGCACGTATTGTCTGTGATTTTCTCCTGAAAAAAGAACTTGCATGCGTCAAGGTGGAGCACTGGGGGATTGCTGCCACCCTTGGTACGGCTAAGATAAAATATCCCCTGCAGGTTGATATAACAGGGAAAAGGATTCTTGTGGTGGATGATGTCGCAGATACGGGTGATACATATGCCGTACTTATGGAGTACCTTATGGAAAAGAAGCCCCTGGAAGTCAGGACTGCGGTGCTCCAGTACAAAACCTGTTCCACATTCGTGCCTGGTTACTGGGGTGAGAAGCAGGAGGAGTGGAAATGGATAATTTATCCCTGGGCGGTGTATGAGGACCTGGTCGGATTTATTGGTCGCGTACTGGAACATCCGATGACTCATGAGGGTATCAGGAAAAACCTTGCCAGGCGGTTTGATATAAGGGTATCAAGAAGGGAACTTCTTGAAATGCTTAACGATATGTACTCTGATGGCAAACTCAGGAAAATCGAAAACGTCAGGAAAGTTATGTGGGACAGGGCAGAAGGGGGTTGAATTGAACACAAGGGTGCACGTTTACGTTTCAGGAAGGGTCCAGGGTGTATATTTCAGGTCGCATACCAGGAATAAGGCACTTGAACTGGGTCTTGCAGGGTGGGTGAAGAACCTTGATGACGGACGGGTCGAGGCTGTTTTTGAAGGAAATGAGAAAGCTGTTAAGAAAATGGTTGGGTGGTGCAGGATAGGGGAAGGGCATGCAAGGGTTGATAATGTTGAGGAAATTGTGGAGGATTATAAAGGGGAATTCAGTGGTTTTAAAGTCAGGTATTAGATATTATTATCATCTTTGCCCCCTATTTTGAACCATGGATAATATCGAAGCAGGCTGTCCTGCATGCTCACCTGAAGAACCTGTTCCCCATACAATACTGAAAGATGCAGAAGAGATGTTATTGCAGTGTGATGAGTGCGGGTCAATCCACAGGCAAAAAAAAGAAACAAAGGAAAAAGAAGTGCCGGTTCGGGTAATAATCAGCAAGGATGAGGAATCATTCCACAGGACTGTCATGCTGTCAGGCAGAATAGAGGCAGGTGAAGAGCTTCTTGTTGATGATGAAGTTACAGGTGAGGCAAACCTTGTCGAGGTTACCTCCATTGAGGTAGGAGATAAAAGAAAAGCCAGCGCAGATGCCAGGGATATAAAAACAATCTGGGCGCGTGCCACTGATGAAGTTACGGTTAAAATAGCAGTAAACTACCGGGAAACTACCGACTCCATTGAAATGAAGGTACCGGGCGACCGGGAATATGTTGTCGGGGATAAAATTACAGTAAACAACAAAAATGTTAACATCGTGCGTATTAAAATCAGGGATGGCGGGTTTAAGAGCAGAAAGGGTTCTAAAGTCCTGGCAAAGTACATAAAACGTATATATTGCCAGCCAGGTGTGTTGGAACCAAGACGAATATCCAGGACTGGAGGTCGTGTGGTGGTTAAAAAGAGGGAGTCGGTATGGAGTTTGAAGTCAGGAAAAGAAAGTTGATTGAGGGATTAAGAAGACAGGGAATAAGTGAGCGCGTGCTTGATGCAATGAAAAGCGTGCCAAGGCACCTGTTTGTAGCGGAAAGTGAAAAAAACAGCGCATATGCCGATTACCCGTTACCCATAGGCTGCGGACAGACCATTTCTGCCCCCCACATGGTTGCGATAATGTGCGACCTTCTTGATATCCGGAACGGGATGAAGGTACTTGAAATCGGTGCAGGTTCGGGATACCATGCCGCTGTCATGGCAAAACTTGCCGGAAGCGGTCATGTGTATGCTGTTGAAATAGTCGGGGCACTTGCTGCCTCAGCCCGCGACAACCTGAAAAAAGCGGGTATCACGAATGTAACCGTAATTGACGGGGACGGCTCGCTCGGACTTTCGGGTTATGCTCCTTATGACAGGATAAGCGTGGCATGTGCTGCTCCCGAGATACTTGATACCCTGACAGGACAATTAAAAACAGGGGGGAAACTTATTATCCCGGTCGGCAGGAATTACCAGCAGCTTTACCTTGTAACAAAAACAAATGGTTTGAAAAAAGAAATAAAGGGGGGCGTTGTGTTTGTGCCCCTTGTTGGTAAAAAAGGTTTTTCTAACTAAAGTTTATGAAGCACGCCAGTCTGGATTTTCTCGACTAATTTATTCCATTCATCTTTTTTTAACCTGACAATGTTTGAATCTTCACCTATTAAAACATCGTCGCCAGCTGTTTCTACTGCCGGGCAGCAGCCTTTATCACAGATGTATACTTTCATTTTTTATCACCGTTTCCTAAAGATGCAGGAAATAAATATAAAGCTTTCCGTCTGTGCGTATTTTTGGAACAACAAAGCACATTCATGGAATTATCTCACTACAGTCTCACCCATACAATTGAGGACTGGTCGGGATGAAAGTTAAGGGTCAGTTTTCTCCTGTACCCACAAATTTAAAAGCGTAACCAGACACTTCCGCCCCGCACCAACCAGATCATCCCTGCCTGCCATCCTCAACCCCTCCACAACAAGAGTCCTGTTCCTGCTGTCCCTGTACTGTAGCATCGCCCGCTGTATCTTTTTCTCCCGCCCCTTTGCAACATGCACCCGTTCACCAGTGAATGGATTAATACCCGTATAATACATGCACGCCGAGGCAGTCATGGGCGTTGGCGTAAAATCCTGCACCTGCTCTGTATAGAGATTATTATCGCGTATGTACTCAGCCAGTTCAATCATGTCAGGTACCGTGCATCCGGGATGCCCTGACATGAAATACGGGATAATATACTGCTCCTTCCCGGATTCCAGGTTTTTTTCCCCAAATTCCTTCCTGAAGGTCTCAAAAACATCCACTCCAGGTTTGTGCATAATATCCGTGACATTTTTTGACACATGTTCAGGCGCCACCTTTAGCTGTCCGCTCACATGGTGCGCGCAGAGTTCACGCAGGTAACCTGAAGAATCCCGGCGGGATTCCCTGAAGCCGGGTCTGTTATCAGCAAGCACAAGGTCGTAACGGATTCCCGAACCCACAAACACCTTCCTGACACCCGGAATCTCACGCAGGCAGCGCAGGAGTTCCACCTGCTTTTCGTGGGATGTACCAAGGCTTTTACAAAGCGGATGCAGGCAATTCTTATCATTACACGCACCCTGTTTTTCCCACTTCCCGCAGTGCATGGAATACATGTTCGCAGTAGGACCTCCCACGTCCTGCACGATACCCTTAAAATCCGGCATTTTCGTCATCCTTGTAACTTCGCGGACTATGGAGCCAATACTCCTGCTCTGGATAATCCTTCCCTGGTGATGTGTCAGCGCACAGAAAGAACACGATGCAAAACATCCCCTGTGGCTCACAACAGAGAACCTGACAGGCGAAAGCGCCGGAATTTTTTCATGATAGGAAGGATGCGCCATTCGTGTGAAGGGCAGTTCATATATATGGTCAAGTTCCCCGGAAGTAAGGGGGATAGACGGCATGTTCTGGATAATCACAGTTTTCGGGTGAACCTGCGCCACCTTTTTTCCGTGAATTGGGTCCTGCTCGTTATAATGAAGCAAAAAAGCCCTTGCGTACTGTTCCTTATCACTTTCAATCTCGGTAAACCCGGGAATCTCAACATATTCCCAATGCTCCATTTCGCGCCATTTCTTAAGCTCCATCTTGATGACTGTACCTGCAACATCGGTGATGTTTTTAATATCCTCACCCTTTGCAAGCCGCCCTGCAATCCCGACGACCTGCCTTTCACCCATCCCGAACACAAGAATGTCAGCAGGCGCATCGGCAAGGATAGACCTCCGCACGGAACCAGACCAGTAATCATAATGCGCAAACCTCCTGAGGCTGGCTTCAATGCCACCAAGCACAATAGGGGTATCACGGAAAATAGAATGCAGTTTATCAGCATACACTATCGCCGCCCTGTCAGGTCGGAGTCCTGCTCTGCCGCCTGGTGAATACACATCCTCACTTCGTGTTTTCAGGTTGGCAGTATAATGGTTAACCATTGAATCCACATTCCCTGAGGTAACACCAAAGAAAAGGCGCGGTTTTCCCAGCTTCTTGAAATCGGCACAGGTTTTCCAGTCAGGCTGGGATATGATGCCCACGCTGTAGCCCGCATCCTGGAGCACCCGCCCGATTACCGCAGTACCGAATGAAGGATGGTCAACATAGGCATCGCCTGTTACAAGGATTATATCGAATTCATGGATGCCCAGCTCTTTTGCTTCGTGCATGGACATGGGGAGAAAATGCTGCCGTTTTTTCATCTCGTATAAAATTCCTATATCCGTATTTAACAATGCTTCTTACACTCAATAAGCAAGTCTTCAAACGTGTACCTACCAGGAATGACCTTCACACTTACCCCGAACCCCGATAAAGTGTCAGCAGTTGGTTTCCCGATAGCTGCGACAGTCTTCTGGTTCATTAACCTGATAACCTTATCCTTCACTCCCATATTATCAGCAATAGACATGAAATTCCTTACCATCATGGAACTTGTGAACGCAAAAATATCAATTTCACCGGCAACCGACTTTTCCATTAACTCAGTGTGCCTTTCATCATGCGGCATGATAATTTCATAAACCTGTGTTTCAAATACAATAGCCCCTTTTTTCCGAAGCCCGTCCACAAGCTCAGGCGCGCCGTGGGTGCTTCTGGCAATGTCGATAACCGCCCCTGGGACGTCATTTAAGCTTTCAACCAATCCGGTTGAACTATATGATTCCGGAACCAGGCTTACCCGGATCCCGTTTGCGACAAGTTTATCCCTTGTCTTCGGACCGACGGCAATTACCCGTGTCCTGTTTAACTGTTCTATAAAATCGTCAGGTTCAATAAGCTTTAAAAGAGTGAACTCAACACCGTTTGCACTTGTGAAAATTACGTAGTCAGATTCACCTTCCATTACACGGTTAACAAACCCGTCAAAATTGGAATCCTTCTTATCAACAACATCTATCATGGGTGCTGTCACTGTCTTAAAACCAAGGGATTTTGCGAGCCTGACAGACTCCACAAGATAGCCGGCTGGTCTCATTATTGCGATTACTTTCTTTTTACCGTCGTTCATTTCTGGTTCACCAGCAGTTTGTTCTATACCTGGTATATCGGGTTCAATTCCCCGCAAGTTCCCTGTGAAGTTTTACCACATCACCGATAACCGTAATTGCAGGAGCTTTGACATTTCGCTGCTTGCACAATCCCACAATATCCCCCAGTGTCCCGACAGTAACCCTCTGGTCAGGGCGTGTCCCCCTCTCGATAATTGCAACTGGAGTGTCCACGGGTTTACCGTGTTTAACCAGTTCTTTTACATTGTGCGGAAGCTGGCTCACGCCCATGAGGATAACGAGCGTCCCTTCAAACCGCGCAAGGTATTTCCAGTCAAGGGCTGAATCGGTTTTCGTGGGGTCTTCGTGTCCCGTAATAAAAGTCACCATTGACGCAAAATCACGATGTGTAACAGGTATTCCCGCATAAGCAGGAACTGCAATTGCAGAAGTAATGCCTGGCACGACCTCAACCTCAATTCCCTCGGCGGCAAGTGCCTGGGCTTCCTCTCCCCCGCGTCCGAAAAGGTAAGGGTCTCCGCCCTTGAGGCGTACCACATTCTTTCCCTCACTGGCGCGCCTGACAAGCAGTTCGTTAATCTGCCACTGTGAAAGTTTGTGGTTGCCAGCATATTTTCCCACATCTATCTTTTCAGCAGATTCTGGAAGCATACCCAGGATATCCTTCCCTGGAAGCTGGTCGTACATAATGACCTCTGCGTTTTCGATTAGCCTTTTTGCTTTAACTGTCAAAAGTTCAGGGTCTCCGGGTCCTGAACCAACAAGATAAACTTTACCTTTAGCCATGTAATCCTCTTTTTAATGCGAATTTCTCAACCGCTTCCTCTACAAGCTCTCCTCCACCTTTCTGTTTCAGCTCGTTTCCGAGTCGTTGCGCTTCTTTTTGATATTCAGCAGGGTTTATAAATTCATCTATTTTTACCTGGCGTTTCCCGTCCACAGAAAGCACTTCTGCGCGCACGTGAATCCGGTCTCCTTCCGTGCTTGCAAAAACGCCGATTGGTACCAGGCATCCTCCGCCAAGAATTCCGGTAATAATACGCTCAATTCCGGTTTCCATTCGCGTTTTTTTGTCATCAAGAACTTTCACCACCTCTTCTGCACGCGAGCCTTTTTTTGTCACGATAACCACTGTTCCCTGGTTTGCTGACGGCACGAAATCATCAATACTTAGCCGCTCACCCGGCATGTCCCATTTCATCCGCTCAAGCCCTGCTTCTGCAAGGAAAATCCCGTCATATTCCCCTTTCCCTAGCTTGCGAAGGCGCGTATCGATATTCCCGCGCAATTCCTTGACTGTAAGGTCTTGCCTGAAACGCAGAATCTGTGAGCGTCTCCTGAGGCTTGTAGTTCCGATTACAGCGCGTCTGGGCATGTCTTTCAATTTTGTCCCTTCATTGTTGAGAAGGAAATCATGCGGAGAGTCGCGTTTTAAAACAGCGGCAATAACAAGTTCAGGCGGGCGTTCTGTGGGGACGTCCTTCATGCTGTGAACCGCAATATCAATCTCTCCTGCCAGCATCCTGTCATCAATCTCGCGCACGAATACACCAAAACCCTGCACAAGGTGAAGTGGAAGGTCAGTGACGGCATCTCCTGTTGTCTTTATAATTTCAATCACGGTTTTTACACCGTGTTTTTCCAGCATGTCCTTAACAAGGTTTGCCTGTGCAAGTGCAAGCTTGCTTCCCCGCGTCCCTATCCTCAGTATTTTATCTTCCCCAGGATTCATTTCAGGTTCCTGTGGTAAGCTTCTACCGTTTTGTCCATATCGTCCTGTGAATGAGCCAGAGACAGGAAATTCGTTTCATATTGTGATGGCGGGAGGAATATCCCGTCTTTTAGCATTTTGATGAAAAACAGTTTGAATTTACCAGTATCGCATTTCAGGGTTTCTTCGTAATTATGCGGTAAATCCCCGAAAAATACCTTGAACATGCTTGCTATTCCGCTGACATTATAATCAAGCCCGAGGTCGGTTACCACATCAGAAAGTGCGCCCCGCATGGAATTCCCGGCAGTTTCCAGTTTCTCATGTACTTTTTCCTTTTTAAGGGTATCAATTACGGCAAGCCCTGCCGACATGGATACAGGACTGCCGTTAAATGTGCCTGCCTGGTAAACCGCTCCTGCAGGTGAGATGTTTTCCATTATCTCGCGTTTGCCGCCGATTACGCCAATATGGAAACCTCCGCCAAGGATTTTACCGAGTGTTGTCATGTCAGGCGTTACACCGAAATATTCCTGCGCACCGCCCATTGCAAGCCTGAAACCTGTAATAACCTCATCGAAAATAAGGACCACATCGTTTTCCTCCGTGACTTTGCGGACATCCTCAAGGTATCCTTTTTCAGGGAGTATCGGCCCTATATTGCCAAGCACAGGTTCCATAATAACAGCTGCCACGTCATCCCTGTAGGCTTCTATTGCCTGTGTCATTGCTTCGATATTATTATAGGGAACCTGGAGTGTGTGTTTCGTGAAATCAGCAGGCACGCCTCTGGAATCAGGCGTCCCGAGTGTTGTTGCGCCAGAGCCTGCTTTCACAAGTGCGGCTTCGTGAGCCCCATGGAACCCGCCTTCTATCTTGATGAACTTGTTTTTCCCCGTAAACCCGCGGGCAGTCCTTAATGCGCCCATGGTAGCCT
>JACUTP010000041.1 GCA_014859785.1 Candidatus Methanoperedentaceae archaeon
ATGATGGACCAGAACTTTACGAATGCTATCATACCTCCGGAACCAATAGTAACATCCTTCGAGTTAACGCCTGGTAAAACCGCCGCACTGAACGAAAGCGCCATAACCATAGCTATCAGGGCTTTGAATGTCAATGTGACAGAGACGAACTTTAACGGAATGGTAAACATAACTATCAATGCAAGCAAGGATGCGAGCATGGTAGTTTATCCACCGGATGTGACATTCGAAAACGGAATAGCTAGCTTGGAAGTGACTTCAAACATGGTTCAGTTCGTAACAGTTACAGCAGCAAGTGACAATATAACAGGCAGCGCAACGGTTGTGTTCGCTGATAGGGTGTTCGACCTGGTAAAGGGCTGGAATTTGGTATCCATCCCGAACTTTGCAGATCCCAGCAGTGTTGCTCTGGCATTGCAGAACGTGCAGAATAATGGAGTTATTGGATTTGATCCGGCGACAAAATTGTTCTCAACGCCAACTGACCTGCAGCCTATGTTCGGATACTGGATAAACGTCACTGCTGATAACCAGGCGATCGGGTTCATCGCAAATATGGACACTACCGCAATACCGCCCAGCAGGAACCTCTATGAAGGCTGGAACTTGATAGGAGTGAGCGCTAGCAAAACAGATCCGGTGGGAATCGGAATGATTTCGAAAGATGTATTCATTAGCCTGAGGTATGGACCGGACATAACACAGAGGTATTATTCCGAACTGGTGAGTTATGACGGATTGAATCCAGTAACAGTATCCGGCGAATTCTTGGATACCACCCACCTGTTCCAGGGACGTGGGTACTGGATGTTCATCAAGAAGATACCCAATACGGATGTGAATAATGTACCGTGGGCAGGAAAGCAATGGTAGAAAGAAAAGGGTTAAATCCCTTTTCTCATTTCCCGGGTGATACTATGGACAAGAAAGCCATCTCTATACTGTTATTTTCCATTCTTTTGACTTCAGGGATCGCTTCGGCGCAGGATCAATTTCCACTTACTCCTCCGCCAGGCTATTTCGGCAGCGTAACCGTGAATGGGCAGCTAGCGCCTGCTGGCACTACAATAATCGCAAAGATTGGAGAAGAAGTTCGCGGCTCCCTACCGACGGCATCACCTGGTTTGTTTGGCGATGATCCCGGCCCGTCAAAACTATGGGTAACCGGGTACCCGGGTGAGCTCACTCCTGAACCAGTCTCATTGACTTTCTATATTAATGATGTAGCTGCCAATCAAACCATTGTATTGACAGGAGCAGGGACAATTAATAAAGTGGACCTGACCTTCATAATGCCCACGACCAGCGATTCCGGGGGAGCAAGTGGAGGAAGTGGAAGTGTAGGCACAGGAGTGATATCAGCCGAACCCTCTGAAAACATTGAATTCTATGAGACAAAGGAAGCAAACCTTGTTGCAGGCATCCCTGTTACTTTCAGGTTCAACAACCCTCAGCTTTCTGTGTATGAGCTTGTGATAACAGCTAACGTAAGCACAGGTGTGATATCAGCAAAGGTTGAGCATTTAAAAGGGACATCCAGGATTCCCACCTCTCCACCTCCTGGAACCATTTATGAGAACGTGAACGTCTGGCTTGGAACCTCAGGCTTTTCAGTGCCAGGGAATCTTAGGGAGGGCATCATAAAATTCAGGGTAAATAATACCTGGCTTTCAGGTGAGAATATCGACGCCAACAAGGTGTCGATAATGCACTGGGACGGTAACCAATGGATATCCCTTGAGACAAAACAGACGACGATGGATAGTGACTTTGCATATTATGAGGCATTCACTGACAGTTTCTCGCCCTTTGCTATCAGCGGAGTGAAGGAAGTTCCCACCGAAACGCCAGGTATAACACAAACCTCAGTTCAGGGAGAAACACCGGAATCGCTGGCTGTTATGCCGCCAATAGCTCTTAACTGGGTTCTGTATGTGGTAGTGGCAATAAGCGTTATTGCAGCATCATACTACTATTATACCTTGAAAAGGAATAAAAAGAAATAGAAGTAAATAAGGAATAAGGGGTTCTAAACCCTTTATTTTTTAAATCGGTTTTACCACATGCCCAGCAATTCCAATCCGTCCCCCAGGAACTTAAAGGCAAATAAAAGAAGGACCAGTCCAAGCGTTTTAACAATGTAAACATAGGTTTTACTTTCAATGAATTTACTATATTTCCCGGTAATAACAGCCACAAGGATTTTTGAACCCACAAGGCATACATAAAACCCCGATAAAAAGGCAATCGCATGATAAATATCGAATCCCAGTGCTTTAAAAACCGTTGGTGCACCTATCGTGAACCAGAAAAGATACGGGTGCGGGTTAAGGAAGTTCGTGATTACGCCTTTTTTCAAGGACTGTGACTTTAAATCCCAGGTATCAAATTCCACGTCATCAGTAAATAAATTCACATATGCAAGATACCCCAGAAAAACAGAGCCTGATATGGAAATTAACCCCATGGCATGGTTAAAGTCCGAAAACCTTGATAATATTAAAAAAGCCACAAAAACAACAGGTATATCAGTTACCAGGGGTGAAACCGCAACTTTAATCCCTGCTGTACTGTTTGTCCTTAATGTTTCAGAAATCACAAGGGTTAGAAGCGGTCCGGGTGATATTCCGGCTGTTAACCCGAAAACAATACCTGATATTAAAAAGCTGGTTTCTTCAAACATGAACTGCCTGTGCCGGTAAGGTCGTCTCCATATTCAGTATTTTGAGCCTCCTGTTTTTCTCTCTCTGCAAAAGAGCTTATGTATTATAATAGTTATAATAAGAACTCCTACCAGGACAAAAGCAATGGTACGCCAGTTAATACGTTTCATACGCAATTATCCATAATGACTTCCTCATATTTAATTTGCTATTAACGAAAGTATCAATTTTAATTAAATTATAGAAATAGTTATATGCACCAAAGTAATATTTCTATCTGATTTGGATGGTATTTTGCCATGGATGATAAAGTGTTATTTAAGGAGGGAAAGGAAATTTCAGGGCTTGAGATGGGAAATGATGACTTAAATGTTTCATGTACTTATGGCAAGATCACACTCTGGTTTGGCAGGCAGGTAAACGAGTCATCAATCAGGCACATCATTTTCGGGATATCGAATATAGATTCATCGATAAACCATGAACAGGAAGTAATATGCGATTTTAATACCATTACAGAATACGAAAACAGGGGATATATCCTTACATCGTATGGAAAAACAAAAGGCGGTTACAGGACAATTTTTTGTGTACCTTTCTCAAAAAAATACGCACTTGCACATTTTGTGGAGTCCATCGTCAACCAGCTTAGAGAAAAAGATGTGAAAAAAATCCTGCACTGGGATGGCAGCCCTGCAACAATGATGCTTATGTATCATGAACTGAAAAAGCTTGAAGGTTGGAGGATTAAGCGGATAATCTATAAAGATGAAGAATAATCAAGGTATTTTAATGACATACAGTAAAAAAGAATGTGAAGCCACAATCCAATCTATGAACTTTATCTCAGCCCATATCAAGCAGGTTGCCCGGAACCTCGATACAGTTTCCGTGAAAGATATGGTTAACGGGATTATTGATACAAAACGTATATTCCTGATGGGGGCGGGACGCTCGTCTCTTGCCGCAAGGGCATTTGCCATGAGGCTTATGCACATGGGATTCAATGTTTATGTCGTGGGTGAAACAACCACCCCTGCTGTACAGCCGGATGATATGGTTATAGCAATATCCGGTTCCGGTGAAACGCCGTCTATCGCCAACCTTGGTGCGATTGCAAAAAGAATCGGCTCAAAACTTGTTACTGTAACCTCAAACAGGGATTCAACACTCGGTAAGCTATCTGATATTATTATAATTATTCCGGGTCGTCCAAAAGAAGATGTGATTTATGAAGATTACCAGGAACGTCGAATGGTAGGTTACCCGCAGCTTGCACCCCTCGGAACACTTTTTGAGATTTCAGCACTTGTTTTCCTTGATGCCGTTATTTCAGAATTAATGGTCATGAAGGGAGTGGGTGAAGCCGAATTGAAATCCCGGCATACGGTATTTGAGTGATGGAAATGTTTTCTGAAAGGGTAAAGACTATTGACATCTCAGGAATCAGGAAGATGTTTGAAGGGGCGGGTCCTGATGCCATAAACATGGGTCTCGGACAGCCTGATTTCGATACACCCGAACACATTAAAAAAGCAGCTATTGATGCAATTAACGAGGGGTTCACAGGATATACGATGAACCTGGGTATTCCAGAACTGAGGGGAGCCCTGTGCCGCAAATTTGAACGGGATAACAATTTCAGTGTTTCACCTGATGAGGTTATTGTAACCGCAGGCGCATCCGAAGCGCTACATCTTGCGTTGCAAATGCTTCTTGACAGGGGTGATGAGGTGCTGGTTCCCGATCCGGGATTTGTGTCATATCCCGTGCTTACGGGAATTGCAGGTGGAAAAGCTGTCAGTATTCCGCCCGGTGAAAACCTGAATGTTACGCCTGAAGCCGTGAATGAACTCATTACCCGGAAAACAAAAGCAATTATTGTCAATTCACCATCTAACCCGACAGGTACTGTCCAGACTAAAGATGAAATCAGGGGACTGGCTGAGATTTCGGATGACAACAATATAACGATAATATCGGACGAGGTCTATGAGCATTTCATTTACAAAGGCAAACACGCCAGTCCTGCGGAGTTTTCTGATAATGTCATTACTATAAACGCTGTTTCCAAGACGTATGCCATGACAGGATGGAGAATCGGTTATGCTGCTGCCCGCAAGGACTGTGTCGAGCAGATGCTGAAAGTCCACCAGTACATTCAGGCATGTGCATGTTCAGTATCCCAGAAAGCCGCCCTTGCTGCCATTGAAGGTCCGCAGGATTGTGTGGGCTGGATGCGGGAAAGTTTCAGGAAACGGCGTGATATATTGATGGAAGGACTGAATGGGATGGGTATTAAATGCGTAAGACCGGAAGGTGCATTTTATGCGTTCCCTGAAGTGGCTGGTGAGGATGCACCCCAGAAGTTAATCGAGAACGGTGTTATTGTTGCGCCTGGTACTGCTTTCGGCAAAAACGGGAAAGGGCATATAAGGCTGTCTTACGCAACAAGCGAGAATAATATAAGGAAAGCACTTGAAATAATGGAAAAAGTGCTGGTATAAATAAAACAAAAAAATAAAGTAGAGTTATTTACTCTACTTTCTCTGCAACTGCGAACTTTCTCATTACTTTATTAACTTTAATAGTAACTTTATCTCCAACTTTTGTCCCGGGTACAAAGATTACAAAACCTTCTACCCTGGCAATGCCGTCGCCTTCTCTTGCTACATCTTCAATCGATACTTCATACGTTTCCCCGGCTGTTACCGGAGCACTGTTCTGTTCATTTCCAAACACTATTACACTTCCTTAACTTTAGACTATCAACCATAATGAAAACACAAAACCTTAAAAAATGTCAAAAAACTTTTCCCGGAATGCATATGTCAAAACAATATCAAATCTATAATCAACTATACCTTATCAGTATATAAAACCTTGCCAATCTTAAATAAAATTCCGACTATGCGATAAAATCATATAATTTATATAAACCCGATTCTGTTGAGTAGTTATGTTAAAAACAAGGCTTCGTGACTTTATAATTACTGATGATGACTGGATATTCGCTGTCGCTGACTACAACCACGAAAAAGGCATACGCTCGGTTCTCAGGTATGTACCAGACCCAGAAGGAACAAGAGGCAGGGATAAGAAATTCCGTAAACTTGACTTTGATGATGCTTTCAATTTTATGAAACACACACGCCCCGAATGGGTTAAAGATGTCCATATAGTGCCGTATGACCGTGTTAAACGGGTACTTTACCCGAATGAAAGGATACCTGCCCTGGTCAGGGAAAATCAGAAAGTCAGGGAAATCGTAGCAACACTTGAAAAACACATACCACTTGATAAAATGGGAGTTACGGGCTCGCTTCTTCCCGGACTTGAAATCGAATCATCAGACATTGACTTTATCGTGTACGGCAAATCATGGTTCAGGGCGCGGGATATAATCGCACTGGCTAAAAAAAGTAACTCTTCAATCACCGAAATAACCGATGAGATGTGGTATCAAATTTACAAAAAACGCATACCTGATATTTCCTTTGACGAGTTTCATATCCATGAACTCAGGAAGGGAAACCGGGGTATGGTTGACGGGACATATTTTGACCTTCTGTATGTCAGGGACTGGGAAGATATAACAACATTTAAAAGGGGAGTTGACATCGGCACAAAAACAATTGAAGCTACAGTAACAAATGCAGATTATTCATACGACAGTCCCGCAATTTTTAAAGTTGACCATCCGGAAATCAGTTATGTTCTATCATATACCCACACCTATGCAGGACAGGCGCAGGTCGGGGAACGAATTGAGGCACGGGGTATGGTTGAGACCGCTGGAAATATAAAACGGCTGGTAGTGGGAACCAAACGCGAGCCTGAGGGGGAATGGATTCGTTCACTTACACTGCTTGAAAAAAGTTAGCTGTGGTGTAAGCGCCGCACGCTTTCAGGTTGAAATTATTACTATTTTACTTCGTCGTAACCAATTTCTTCTTTTGTCAGGTAGCATGCAGGGTCATCAGCCCATACATTACCATATACAGCCTCAGCCCTTACCCGGAAGTTACCATTGCATATATCAAACCACTTGCACCTGGCACACCTGTCAGCATTTTCTTTAATCAGGGACTTCCTGTTCTTAAGACCAGACATCAGTTCATCGATGGTATCAGTCCATATCTCGCTGAACTTCCTCTCCTTTACATTCCCGAAAGAGTAATGCCTCCAGAACTGGTCAGCATGTACCGAGCCATCCCATGACACGCATCCAATCCCTATACCTGTTGAATTGCCCTGGTTCATCTGGAGAAGCTCATAAACTTCAGCCGCACGCTCCGGGTCTTCCTTCAGGAGCCTGAAATAAACATACGGTCCGTCACAGTGATTGTCAACAGTCAATACCTCAACAGGGAAATCCTTGTCATGCATTTCTTTTGTCCTGTCCATTATAAGGTCAAGTGTCTTGCGGCTTTCCTCGTGGGTGAGGTCTTCTTCTACCAGTTTTGAACCCCTGCCCGTGTAGACAAGATGGTAAAAGCAAACACGTGGGATGCCTTCTTTTTCTAATAAGTCAAAAATCGCAGGAATATCATTTACGTTTTTCTTATTAATTGTAAAACGCAGACCAACCTTTATTCCTTCCCTCCTGCAATTGCGCATACCTTCAAGTGCCAGATCAAACGCACCGGGAACTCCCCTGAACTTATCGTTTGTTTCCCTCATGCCGTCCAGTGATATACCGACATACGACAATTCTATTTCTTTCAGGACTTTTGCCATCCTTTCATCTATCAGCGTACCGTTTGTTGAAATGACAGCCCGCATACCCTTTGACCTGGCATATCCGGCAAGTTCGGGCAGGTCTTTTCTCATAAGCGGCTCACCGCCTGAAAAAAGGATTACCGGGACACCAAACTTTGCAAGGTCATCGATCATTTCCCTGCCCTGCCCTGTAGTAAGCTCATCCCTGTACTCAATATCCCTTGACCTGGCATAACAATGGATACACCGCAGGTTACACCTTCTCCCCATATTCCAGACCACAATTGGTTTCTTGTCCTTTGAAAATTGCAATAAGTGTGATGGTAATTTACTGGAATCGCTCCCGTACCTGAGGACATCCGACGGTTCAACTGTCCCGCAATAAAGTTTTGATATGCCAATCATTTGTTTTCTCCTGCATTTTTATTATTCGTATAATTACGAATTAACAGTATTTAATAGTTACCTGAATTCTATAAGCAATCCTTTATTTTCTTCAAATTTAATCTCAATTGATGAAGTGTTATCCACGAGCTCTTTTTCAAGATATACCGTAATCCCGTCCCGGTTATAAGAAACATCACCTTTAAGGGCTTTTTCAACAGGGGATATCCCAAACCGTTTACAGCACCCTCCGCCGGATGTAAATATACGAACGGCTTTAGCAGTCTCTTTTACCAGGGCTTGTTTTATGAATTCGATAGCTCTGTTATCTATTATAAGCTTACTCATTTTTACCTTTGAAAGATGTCAATATGCATTAACCCGTACTTCCCAGAACAAAACCAATCCATTCTTCAAAACCCTCCCCTGTCTTAAGGCTTATCTTCAACACATCTATTAAAGGATTGATTTGCCTCGCATCCCCGACCATTTTATCAGCATCCGCATCAACCGCATCTGCAATATCAACCTTGTTCACAAGCACAAGGTCAGCATTACCGAATATCAGGGGATGCTTTTCCACGATATCATCCCCCTCACTCACACTCACAACAACAACACGCCTGTGCTCGCCAAGTTCATAATCCGTTGGACATATAAGGTTTCCGACATTCTCTATAAATAATATGTCAAGTTTATCAAGAGGCAGTTCACCAAGCCCATGTTCCACAATATGCGCATCAAGGTGGCATTCTTTTCCTGTATTCAAACCAGTAGCCGGAACACCATGTTTCAAAAACCGCGCCGTGTCAATGCTTGCAACCACATCCCCTGCGATGACACCGATTCTGTATTCTTTCCCAATCCGTTCGATGGTTTTCTCAATCAACAGGGTCTTGCCAGAACCTATTGCCCCCATTATGTTAAATGCCGTGATACCGGATTCATCAAGAAGAGCACGGTTCTTGCCTGCAAGCTCCCTGTTTGCCTTTAGAATATCATACCCGACATTGATTTCCCTGGTTGTATGCATTTAAAACCCCTGAACAAGTTTCATCCTTTTGCCAACCCTCTCAAAAATACGCAGTGCCTCATCCAGGTCATCCTTTGTATGCTGGGCGGTCAGGTTAATCCTTACCCTTGCCCTATCCCGCGCAACTAAGGGGAACACAATAGGTTTTGCAAAAAGCCCTTCTTCAAAAAGCTGTCTTGAAAGTTCCACGGCAGTCATGCTATTCCCTGCCATTACAGGTGTTATCGGGGTTAAGCTGTGCCCTATATCAAAGCCGAGGTCACTCATACCTTTCTTGAAATAGCGGGTATTCTCCCACAACTGCCTGAGATGCTGCGGTTCATCCTGAATCATTTTTATTGCTTCCATTGTCGCAGCACACACTGACGGTGGATGCGCTGTCGTGAAAATGAAACTGCGCGCTGTGTTAATAAGGTAATCCCTTAACTCCTTCCTCCCGGCAATATAGCCGCCAAGACACCCGAAAGCCTTGCTCAGCGTCCCCATGTCAATATCAACCCGTCCTTCAAGCCCGAAATGGTTAATGATACCGCGCCCGTCCTTTCCGAGCACGCCGTCACCGTGGGCATCATCTACCATAACCATGGCATCATATTCCTCGGCAAGTTCCACAATCCTGTCAAGCGGTGCGATGTCCCCGTCCATGCTGAACACGCCGTCCGTAACTATAAGCCGCCGCCTTGCATCCTTTGTTTCCTTTAATGCTTTTTCCAGCCCGTTCATGTCAAGATGCGGATAAATTTTCCGTGCGGATTTTGTCAGCCTCACGCCATCAATGATGCTTCCGTGATTCAGTTCATCGCTTATTATTGCATCTTCCTCACCCATAAGTGACTGTATCGTGCCGCGATTGGCGGCAATACCTGCCACGAACACAAGTGAGCTTTCGGTATGTTTGTACGCAGCCAGCATTTTCTCAAGCTGGTTGTGTATCTCCATAGTGCCTGCAATCTGGCGCACGGCTCCTGTCCCGAATCCCCACTTATCGATAGCCAGCTTTGCCGCTGCTCGCAGTCGCGGATGGTTGGCAAAACCAAGATAGTTGTTGCTGCACATCATCAAGACGTCCCTGCCATTTAGCACAACGCGGTTTTTCTGTTCCGTGCTGAGTACCGGAAGTTCTCCGTAAAGGTTCTGCTCTTTCAGGTTATTGATTAAATCTTTCAGGAAATCCATCTTGCCGCTCATATTATTCATATCATGCTCACCCCTTAGGTTATCGGTTTAACAAAGTATATTAATGTACAACTTCAAATCTAATTATAGTTTCCCGGTGGATTTTATGGATATAATGAGGGCAGTGAGAAAGACAAAAGAAGGTAAGGGGCTTGAACTTGTAAATATCCCGGTTCCAGAGCCAGAAAAGAATGAGGTGCTGGTCAAAGTTAAAGCGTGCTCCATGTGCGGTACGGATGTACACATATACAACTGGGAACATCCCTGGTCGGAAGGCAGGATTATTCCCCCAAGGACAATCGGGCATGAAATATGCGGCATTGTTGAGAAGACAGGATGCGATGTAACTCTTGTCCGGGAAGGCGACCTTGTCTCTGCCGAATCCCATATATTTGACGGGAAATGCGCACAGTGCAGGACAGGTAACATGCACATCTGCGAGAACCTGAAGTTTTTCGGCGTTGATGTTGACGGCTTCTTTGCCGAATATGCAGTCATCCCTGAAACAAATGTCTGGAAAAACCCGCCCGGCATGCCTTATGAAATAGCAACCCTCCAGGAGTCCATTGGCAACAGCGTTTACACTGTATTCAGCCAGGACGTAACCGCAAAAACCGTGGCAGTATTCGGTGCCGGTCCAACAGGATTATTTGCGGCAGGTATTCTAAAAGCTGCTGGTGCTGGAAAAATTATCGTGGTTGCAGGTTCAAAACTCCATCTTGAGCTTGCAAGGAAAATGGGGGCAGATATTGTAATAAACAGGCATGAATCCGACCCGGTTAGTGAAATTATGGAGGTGACAGGCAGACAGGGTGTGGATGTGTTCCTTGAAATGTCAGGCAGCGGCACTGCGCTGAACCAGGGTTTGAAAACCCTTCGACCCACAGGCAGCGCCTCCATACTCGGGCTTCCCACAAAAGAAGTCTGTATCGACATTTCAAAGGACTTTGTCATGAAGGACATCACTGTCCGCGGGGTATATGGAAGGAAAATATGGGACACATGGGTTATGACATCAAGACTTCTAAATTCCGGCAAATTCAATCCCGTTCCTGTAATAACCCACAGGATTAAACTCGATGACTTTGAAACGGGTTTCGAGTTAATGAAAAATGGTGAAGCTGGGAAAGTCGTGATGTTTCCCGAAGATTGATGTTGGTTTTCTGTATTTTGTTTATGAAAGAAACCGGAGAGATTAAAACAAAAAACACTTAAACAATCCCGGATGACAAATAAACCCCTCCTTTTTGTAATTCTCGCCTCGGCGACCCTGACCGTAATGGCAGGTGCGATTATCGCGCCAGTCTTGAACCTGATGAGGGACAGTTTGGGCGTCGATCAGGCATCAATAGGATTCATTATAACAACGCACGCAATCTTTATTGCGATTTTCAGTCCTTTCGTGGGTAATATCATTGACAGGATTGGTACAAAGAAGCCTTTTGTGTTTGGTCTTATACTTTATGGGCTTGCGGGCGGGTCTGGTCTTTTTATTGATTCCTACCGGGTTCTTATTATTAGCAGAGTATTTGTTGGAATCGGCGTGGCTTTCATCCTTACGCCGATAACGGTAATGATTTTAAATCTTTACAAAGGCGCAGAAAGAAATAAAATCATGGGCTGGCGTGCAAGCGCAAACAGCGCCGGCGGCATCATCTGGCCGCTTTCCGGAGGGTTTCTTGGAAGTTTTTCCTGGCACTTTCCCTTCGGCATGTACTTTATCGGACTCTTGTTAGGGCTTGTAGCGTTTGTTGTGATGCCAGAGACTCACCCAAAAATGGAAAAAGATATCAGCAAAACAGGCTCTATTTTTGGAATTTTAAGAAGAAATCCCCTGATTATAGGCATCTATGGGCTCTTTTTCTGGGCCATGACACTCCTTTACGCCTTTGTGATTTTCCTGCCCCAATTGCTTGAGAGAATAGGAATTTCTGATCCTTTCCACATCAGTTTGTTTATAGCTGTTTCAACAGTTACAGCAGGGTTTACGTCTCTTTTTTACGGAAGAATCAGGCTCCATCTGACCTACAAGACGATTATCGCCATCGCCCTTTCAGTCTGGACAGTTGCATTTACAGCAATTTCACAGACATCTTATGCAAGTATAATTGCAGCCTCGGTTGCACTCCTTGGAATCGCCCAGGGAATAATTATGCCGGCGGGAATGGTCTTATTGGGAGAGATGACAGAATCAAGGTTTCGAGGCAGGGTTGTATCTTATTTTGCAGCGTTTGGGTTTGTCGGTCAGTTCACATCACCTATAATTTTTGGAGGAGTATCCCTGTGGCTTGGCATAAGCGGCGTATTCCTTGTTGCGGGGGTAGTTAATGCTATATTGCTTCTTTTATTTTTAATTGCTGCGAACAGAAATTATCCGGGATAATAACAATATTCTGGATGGATTTTTTAATTTTATTAATTTCCAATGCTTATATGATAACGTGGGGATAGTTGTAGCAATGT
>JACUTP010000237.1 GCA_014859785.1 Candidatus Methanoperedentaceae archaeon
ATACAATTATCTGAAAGGAAACCGAAGTTCTTCACTTCTGTCATACAGTCGATTGTTATTACCTCGGTTTCAAGCTTGTAATCCATTGCCGGAGGGGTTACAGCGTTCAGAAGTCCAGTCAGGATCGAGTTACCTAAATGCGCTTTATCATCAAAGATGCGTGTTGTCAGGGAGTCTTCTTTTTTCGGGTCAAGGTCTTCCCAGACCGCATTATCCAATCCCCTTGATGCAAGAGCTACTTCCTTACCTACACCTTCGTTATTGCTCGTGAGTTCAAAGCTGTCTCCTGTCGTGCCGCCTGTAATTGATACTGCCGTTATATCCCTTATGCCCGAATCCCCGCCGTTCAGTGAGATTTTTATGAATGTCCCTGCTGTTGAACTCGCAGGAACGCTTGTGGATACAAGGGTCTGTTCGGCAGTATTGCCGTTTTGGTCAACGTAAGTTATTGTTACATCAGACGGCTGGTTGCCGGTGTCAGCAAGGATACGGATATAAGGAGATAACCCACCTGTTGCAATGCTGTCGCCGTCTGTGAATCCAGTTCCTATCACATACGTCCCGAAAACCACAGGGTCAAAGGTCATGATGTGTTATTAGTTATACCTTATTGCATACACAAGTCTTGCAGTTGAGTCAGGGCTGCTAAGGGCTTTGCATAGGTATTTCTTTGTATCCCCTTCAATGGCAATCACATCACCGTCAATCAATCCCACACCTTCAGAGTACGGGAAGAAGAGGTTAATCTGGAATAATGGATTCCATGCCCCGGCGTGATTGTGTACGATTGGTTTGACATAATACACCTTGCCGTTCCCGACACTCTTGAACGCATAATAAGAGGACGTTGGGATGAAACTCACCCCCGCGTTTTGGAATGTGTAGTTGGACCAACTACCATGGTTCGGGTACTGGTAGCTCCCTGGCCGGATTATACACCTGTTGCGCCATTCGTTTGGTCCCCAATTTCCATCATATAGGGCAGACCACATATTGCCCTGTGAGAACACTATGAAATTTGATGTGCCTGTTGAGTATTCCACCGTATCCGCGTGCTCTACGCAGAGCAGGACGCTCTGCTGGTAGCCATTACCTGTCGGTTCGGGTTTTGCCATTATTACAAAGCCGGTTTCATCCACCCATTTGAAATAGGTTATCTGGAGTGTTGCCATATCGACACCGTTGCCGTTATACCCCGATTCTATCGGCAGGAAATTAGATTGAAAATCTACAGGAGGTTCATCCGTAGCGTTGTCCCATGATATGCTTGTCCTGATGCGTATTCCTTTCCCATAATACCACCAGTTCTGGTTTCCATAATAGAAGTTCTGGGGATTATTGATGTGTTCAAGTGTTATGAACTGGGTGATACCGCCTTTCCTGTGTACTAAACACCGTTTTGCATTATTGGCGGTTTTGTTCGCTGTTGTCCATTTCCCCGTTCCTGCATCCAGTACATCTGGTATGGTTATGGATTCCCTGTCAGCCCAATAACCGCCTGCGGTTGCAATAAGTTCATTTGCAATATCATCTATAATATCTGCAAGGATTTTTGCACCGCTTGTGTATCCTGTCATTCTATCCCCGCCAGGTTTTTAATTGCAGCAGATATTTTCTCTGCTGTTGCAGAGTCTTCTTCCGGGATTTGTATTACGAATCTGCGGTAGTTTTTTAAGTTCATCTCATTTGCTTCTTCAAACATAGAATATTCTGTAAGTGATGCGATTATTTCCGTATCTGTAGGCATAATTCAGTCCTCCTTTTTTAGTTGTACCTTATTGCATAACATAGCCTGCTTGCTGAATCCGGGCTGTCCATTGCTTTGCATAAGAATTTCTTGGTATCGCCCTCGATGGCAATCACATCCCCGTCAATCAGTCCCAGCCCTTCCGTGAATGGGAAGAAGAGGTTAAACTGGAAGATTGGGTTTGTTGAACCGTTATGGTTGTGGAGTATCGGTTTCACGTAATAGACTTTGCTGTTCCCTTCACTCTTGAAGGCGTAATACGCACCGGTCGGGATGAAACTTAGTCCCTG
>JACUTP010000238.1 GCA_014859785.1 Candidatus Methanoperedentaceae archaeon
CACCCAAATCCTTTTTGCTTTGCTTACTGCTATTAGGACAAAATGACTCTTGACGAGGACATAAAGGCAATAGAGGACGAAATAAGGAAAACCAGGTATAACAAGGCTACGTCCCACCATATCGGAAAACTGAAAGCCAAACTTGCCAGGATAAAGGACGAGGTCCAGAAACGTGCATCCTCAAAATCAGGCGGTGAAGGTTATTCTGTCAGGAAATCCGGTGATGCGACAGTTGTACTTGTGGGTTTTCCGTCAGTTGGCAAAAGTACGCTGTTAAACAGCCTGACGGATGCAGAATCCGAGATAGGTGCGTATGAGTTCACAACTTTGTCTGTTATCCCTGGTGCTATGGAGTATAAAGGCGCCACCATCCAGATACTGGATGTCCCCGGTCTTGTGAAAGGTGCGGCTTCCGGCAGGGGGCGCGGGAAAGAGGTCATAGCTGTTGTGCGAAACGCAGACCTTGCAGTGATACTGCTTGACGTTTTCCAGCCGGTCCATTATGATGTTCTTGTACAGGAACTGTATGATGCTGGCATACGCCTTAACACAAGACCGCCTGATGTCAGAATCCGGCGAAAATTCAGGGGCGGGGTGAATATCAGCAGTACCCTGCGCCTTGATCTTGATGAGGAGCTAATAAAATCCGTACTCTCTGAGTACAGGATTCACAACGCAGACGTGTTGATACGTGAAAAAATCGATGTTGACCAGTTAATTGATGCGATACTGGGTAACCGGAAGTACCTGCCCGGCTTGGTTGTCATCAACAAGATTGACCTTGCTGACGAACACATCATAAGGGAATGCAGGGAAAAATTCCCTGACGGACTGTTAATTTCAGCTGATAAAAACATCAATATGGATGAACTCAAAGAAAGCTTATACCAGAAGCTCGGTTTCATACGTATTTATTTGAAACCACAGGGTGAGCCACCTGATATGGATGAGCCGATGATAGTGCTGGACGGTATCTCGGTTGGGGAAATATGTGATAAGCTTCACCGTGATTTCAGGAAGAGGTTCAGGTATGCGCAAATCTGGGGCACGTCAGCCAAACATGACGGTCAGCGGGCAGGGCTTGAGCATGTGCTGCATGATAATGATATACTGAGTATAATATTGAGGAAATGATGAAACCCGTAACACCTCTTCTAACCGTGGATGCCCTGATTGTATTTGAGGGAAAACTTGTACTTATCCAGCGCAAAAACCCGCCGTTTAAGGATTGTTTTGCATTGCCTGGCGGGTTCGTGGAGGTGGGTGAAACCGTGGAGGAGGCGGTAATCCGCGAGGCAAAGGAGGAAACAGGGCTTGATATAAAACTCCTGAAGCTTCTGGGTGTGTATTCTGACCCGTTGCGTGACCCGAGGGGGCATACGGTTTCTGTGTGTTATCTTGCAAAAGGCAGCGGAACACTTAAGGCAGATTCTGATGCTAAGGATATTGGACTTTTTGGTTTGGATGAAATACCCGAACTTGCATTTGACCATAACCGGATTATAAATAACGCAAAGAGTGATATTAATGGAATTCTGTCCCAGGTGTAAAAGCATGATGATGCCCGAAAAGAATGTATTCAAGTGCAGGAAATGCGGATTTGAAAAAGAAATCAATAAAAATAAAAGTTTCGTTTCAAGGACTGAAATTGAAGAACGCGAGGTTACTGTTCTTGACGGGCGCGAGATGGGTATGCCCACAACAAGAGCAATCTGCGAGGATTGCGGTAATAATGTGGCTTACTGGTGGCTGAGGCAGTTAAGGGCTGCTGATGAAAGCGAGGTCAGGTTCTTCAGGTGTACCAAGTGCGGTAAGACATGGCGGGAGTATAACTAATCCTGCCAGTTGGTAGATAGAAAACTATATATGCTCATAATGATAATAAGTATATTGGGGCAGGTGATAATTTTTTCTAACCCCCACTCCCCCACCTGCCCGTCCACATATCATGAGTTTTTTGTGCGCGTTACTATGCACCCCAATTATAAGACTCATAAGGCTCTGACCGTTGCAGGAATATG
>JACUTP010000239.1 GCA_014859785.1 Candidatus Methanoperedentaceae archaeon
TCCCGTTTTTGTGTCACAATGATGACTGTGAAACGATGAATGTTGCGGTTAAATCTTTGTGTGTAGAATCCCGGATTCATATATCTTGTTGCTGTTTTATGGGATTTTTCCCGTCTCAACCAGCATCGATATCCACTGCATAGAATGAAGTCTTATCTACAATCAGAGTCTTCCTGTTTTTCCGTTCCCAGTAAAGCACTTCAAAGTATTGTGTCCAGACAAACAAAAATAAACCTGAGAGAAAAGCGTAAAACCCTCTGATGCGTATCTCAGTTTTTACTAGCAAAAAGGCAGTTACAAAGATAATTACAGCAACCAATCCAAATATTATGAGGTAGTTAATGACCTTCTTTCTTCTGGTAACTTGCATACTCTTGAACTCTCCTGCCGCAGCTTTATTGAGTCTGCGCCATTCGAATACCCAAAATATTATACTGGAGAGAACTCCTACTATCAAGCCAGCCAAGAAAGGGTTCATGTTATCTTTCCCACTTAAAGTAAAAAAGTAGATTGCAAACAGCGTTAAAATAAATGAGCTATATAGAATCCTGTTGCGATATTTGTTCCACCAGCCTGCGGGGATGTGAGTTAATTCTCCGCCGCTATCAGGCGCATTTACCGCAAGGTCATCGAATTGTACTGTTTTTCTTGCGTCTATCGTGCTCGCATTCGGGCACCATCCCATCAATTTCCGTACACTTTTCATTACATTTATCGTCATACTAACTCCCTTAACTTCTCGAACAGTTCGTCTGCAAGCTTCGTGGGGTCATCTGTTTTTTCAAGCCTGAATTTCATTTCATCGGCAAAGTCCCACAGGAGTTCTATGCACTGTGTATACCTACTACAAGCGTCGCAGTCCCCTTCATGCTCATACCACACCTGTACCCCATGCTTTGAAGATATGAATACAATGGCGGGAGCGTTGAATGGAATCGAGTGACCGAACAGGATTCCACGCCCTGTATTTATGCGCTTGACTTCTATCTGGTTAGCACGCGCCATCTCAAGCAGTGTTTTTTCAATATGCTCATTCATTGTGAGAAGCGCCCTTGATACTGCCTGCCGTGATATGTTAAAATTGCGAGCTATGTCTATGTTAGGAAGACCTGTGCGCCGCAGGTTCCAGAACTTGAACTGCTTATCACCCACTCTTATGAACATAATTGTCAATATATGAATGTTGACTATTTAAAGATTATGGTCACAAATAAGAACAATTCAAATTTTCATTTGACATAATGTCTTTAAAACCTCCTCCCCCTCGCAAACCTCACCGGCGCCGAAAGCACATCTTCCATTGTCTGCTCAATAAACGGTAACGCTGCATACGAAAGTGCAGCATAGCCATGTGCAGGCGAAATCATAAACCTCCGCTCTTTCCCGTGTTTGGTATTAACCTCTTCAGTATCTGCCTGCGTGAGTTCGTAAAAGAACGTATCCATCCTGTCACGCTGGTCAGGGTAATAGCAAAACTGCAGATCTTTTTTTATCATCCCTTTTCCAATATCTTCACCTGGATGCACAGTGATTAATGTAGTTCTTCCATCAGGATAGCGCATGAACAAGTGGCTTCCTTTTTGCCTTATCTGCCGAAAACCAATCATTTCCAGTGCCTTGATTACCTTCTTAGCAGGAAGAGGATTGATCTTATCCATTTAGACTGCAACCTCTACTTTCTGGATACCCACGAATTCTAATGGAATTTCTTTAACAAGGTCTGATTCAACTTCTAAATAAAGCTGTATTGCTTCTTTTATCCTTTCCCTCAGTTCATCCAGAGTTTTTGCATGCGTATGACATCCTTCAAGTTCGGGAACAGATGCTACATAAATGCCGTCTTCATCCTGCTCAATTATTATGGTGAATTCTTTTTTCATAATTTTCCACTTATCTTACTTTTATCGATTATTATATACTACTTCTTAAAAGAGGGATAAAGCTTTCCAGGGATTCAGTATCTCCGAAGAACTTAAATAAATTTTTTATCCTGATCTGAATC
>JACUTP010000240.1 GCA_014859785.1 Candidatus Methanoperedentaceae archaeon
GCTGAGAAAGAACTTGAAAAAGTACCGGAACATGTCCGCGATATGGCAAAGATGGGTATTGAGACCGCTGTTGAAAAGAAGGGGGAAAACTGTGTTACGCTGGGCGATGTGACAGAAGCGATTGTGCGTTTTGGCGGTATGATGCAAGAGGATGATAAAGACCGAAAAACAACAAAGATTGCTATTGTCAGGTGCGAGACAGTGAGTGAAGCCTGTCCGGGTGTCGGGTGTTTCAAAGCCTTTAATAAACGCAAAGTAAAATTCAGCGAGTACGGCACGGATACGGAGATTATAGGTTTTTTCACCTGCGGAGGATGCCCTGGACGGCGGGTTTACAGACTTGTGAGCAGTCTCCAGAAACATGGCGTGGACGTAATACACCTGAGTTCGTGTATGCTGATGGATACGGGTTACCCGAAATGCCCGCATATTGACGGCATCAGGCAGATAATTTTAAAAAAAGGCGTGAAGGTGGTTGAAGGAACCCATCATTGATATTACGTTATTATGTAATGATTTAAATGCCTGGAAGACAGTAAGATTAAATACAGTTGGCATCGTATTATTATTCGTGAAAATACGAACAAAGGTATTATTATGACCATAACAAAAGACATGAAAATTGAGGAAGTTGTTACAGAATACCCGGAATCAATGATGGTGTTCATGAAACACGGGCTTCACTGTGTGGGATGTCATGTTTCTGCATTTGAAAGCATAGAAGAGGGTGCCACAGTGCACGGTATCAATGTGGATGCCCTTGTGGAAGACCTGAATAAGGTTGTATCTTCAAGGAAGAGAGAATAATTATCCCGGGTGAATTCATCGAATTATCCGTGTTCCCGCTGTACCTTCAAGGGCAGGAAGAGCTTTTTCAAGGCTTGAGATAATTGCGTATCTCCCGCCGGAATTTACAAAGTTTATTCCGGAGCGCACTTTCGGTTCCATGCTGCCCTTTCCGAAGTGACCTTCTTTTATGTACCTTCCAGCTTCCAGAACCGTCATTTCATCAAGCTCAAGCTGGTTATCCTCTCCATAGTTCAGCGAAACTTTATCAACATCTGTGAGGATAAGGAAGAGTTCCGCCCCGACTGAAGCTGCAAGGAGGCTTCCTGTCAGGTCCTTGTCAATAACCGCTTCCACGCCCGTTAGCAACCCGTTTTTGCGGATTACGGGAATCCCGCCCCCTCCTGCTGCAATCACCGTGAAACCTTCTGAAACGAGTTTCTTAATCGCTTCATCTTCGACAATCTGCACAGGCTCAGGTGACGGTACAACCCTTCGGTAGCCGTTCTTATCTTTTACCATCCTGGTTCCGAGAGCTATCATTTCCTGTGCCCTGTATTCCTGGTAATAAAGTCCTATTGGTTTTGTCGGATTCTCAAAAGATGAACCTGAGTCATCAACCACGACCTGCGTGAGTACTGTGATAACTTTTCTATCCATCCTGCGTCTTTTAAGCCTGTTATCAAGCGACTGCTGGAGTGAGTATCCGAGCATTCCCTGCGTCTGGGCCCCGCAAACATCAAGCGGCTGCGGGTGGACAAGACCGCATTCTTCCTGCATGGCAAGGATGTTGCCTATCTGCGGACCGTTTCCGTGCGTCAGGACAACGTCATACCCTTTATCTATTATGCCAGCGATTTCCCGGCATGTTTCATCTATTTTTTGCTTAGCTTCTTCAGGATTTCCTTTTACGGGATTAAGTATTGCGTTCCCACCTATTGCTATAACGATTCGGGTCATGTTCTCTGTCAAAATAGTAGCCTTAATCCTGATGTGATATATAGGCTTCCTCTTAACTTTAATATCTTCCAGAAGCAATAACATATTTTACAAGCCAGTGATATTTAATAGAATACAATGAAGCAAATGGAGCAGCATAATCTGGATGACCTCATTTCGGCTGAAGAAAGGGAACATTTCCTATCAGGGCTGCACCGCTACCTTGTATGGGTCGGGGAAAAATTACCTGATGAAGTGGAAGTGGA